>JADFLG010000116.1 GCA_022564545.1 Chloroflexota bacterium
CCCGCAGGGCTGGTACGGGCCGTCGGAACGCACCCTGAAACTCCGCCACAGCTTCGAGATGCCACAGGCATGATTACCTCGAACCAAAGAACCGTAATTCAACGCCACCCTGAGCCTGCCCGCCCTGAGCTTGCCGAACAGGTCGGAGGAGGCTCGGAATCGGGCAACCGCCGGTCCTTCGACAAGCTCAGGATGGCGTTTTCTTGCTGTTGGCCTCGACAGTGTGACAGAGTCCTTCTATGACCAAACGAGTCCAGGAACTGTTCGACCTGACAGGTCGCTCCGCGATCGTCACCGGCGGCGGGACGCACCTCGGCACCGCCTTCACCGAAGCCCTCTGCGATCTCGGGGCGAAGGTCTACATCGCCTCGCGCCGGGCCGGACTCTGCGAGCGGATAGCATCCGAATTAAGAGAGCGCGGCTACGATGTGACAGGGCTTGGCTGCGACGTTACCGAGGAATCGCAGGTCGATGCACTGGTCCAGCGTGTAATTGACGATACGGGCCGCCTGGACATCGCCATTTGCAACGCCGGCGGCTCGTTCAACACGAACCATCCACCCGACGCCGATATCGACGAGTTCAGGCGGACGGTCGAGGTCAACATGACCGGCACCTACATTACCGCCCAGTCGGCAGGCCGGGCGATGATCCCTGCCCGCCGCGGCTCGATCATCACGCTCGGGTCGATCAGCTCGACGCTCGCGATGGACCCCCGTTCCTACATTCCCGGTTACAACAGGTCGGGAGCCCCCTATGTTGCCGCCAAGGGCGGGGTGCTGATGATAACCCGCGCCATGGCAGCCGAGTTTGGTGAATATGGAATTACCGTGAACTGCATCAGTCCGGGCCAGGTCCCAAAAGACACCGTCGACCCCGACCAGGTAGAAAATTTCCGGAAGATGAACCCGCTTCAGCGGACCGGTCTGCCGGAGGACCTGAAAGGCACCGTCGCACTGCTGGCTTCGGACGCCGGGGCATGGATAACCGGCCAGGAGTTCAAGGTCGACGGCGGCTGGTCCATCTGGTGAGGGCTGAAAGCGCGTTTATTTGAGGGCAGGATCAACCCGGCGCAGGTCCTGCCTGCCTCGCCCCGGCGTGCCCCGCGGAGCTTTCTACGCACCCGGGTGTCGTCCCGATGCAATCGGGGCAATCTGGATACGCACGGTGCTGAACGAACAACGCCAGGCGTGAAACAGGAGTTGGAGGGTGGGTTGTGCCGTGCGTGAACGGTCGCGCCGTCTCGACGCCCCTTTCTCCCATCCCTGCCTGGATAAAAGCCGCGCACGGCCCGGACGTACCCGAAGCAATGGTGGCATCACACCTGAACCGGCTCCGCTGCGCGGTGGCCATGCAACTACCAGGTGCGGTAAAAACCGTCGCGGTTCACACAAAATGGCGCAATAGGGTAATCTGAACCCGTTTCAATGCGGCGGGTCAACTTATTCGTAGAATCCTTATGGCTCACCGAACGGTATATAGCCTTTCCTGAAAGCATTTACGACGCGAATCGGAAACCCGAAAACGTTACAGTCGTCAAAAGGTCGCGAAAATTGGCCCCATCGCCTGGTCCGTATCGTTTGTTTGATGTCTGCAAGAGGCGACTGGTGAAGGATTGACAGTAATTATGAGATCAACCAAAACACTCGTCCTGCTACTGATGGTCGTAGCGGCCCTCTCGCTGGCGGTCGCCTGCGGCGGTGGAGATGACGAAGAACCCACCACGGCACCAGCGGCCGCCGTTGCAACAGCTACCACCGCTCCTGCTGCTCAGCCGACGGCCACCACGGCGCCGGCACCGCAGGCAACGGTCAAGTTGATCAAGATTGGCCTGTTGAGCCCGCAAACTGGTCCGATTGCGCAGTACGCACCCGGATTCGAGGATGCGGGGAAAGTGGCCATATCGGAGATCAACGAGGCCTATCCCGGCTTCAAGTTTGAATTGATTGTTGTCGACTCGGGCTGTGATGGCACGCAGGCGGCAACCGCGGCCCAGTCGCTTGTCGACGCCGGCGTGGTTGTGATAGTCGGAGCGGCCTGTTCCGGTGCGACGCTTGGCGCTATCGCGGTTGCTGCCCCGGCAGGAGTCCCGATGGTGTCGTATGCCAGCACGTCGCCTGCGATCACTACTGCCGATGACGACGGACGCCTGTTCCGCATCGTTCCAAGCGATGCACAGCAGGCGGTTGCCCTCGTCCAGGTAGTCTCTGGCGCCGGATCGAGTAACCCGGCCGTCCTGTACATGACGAACGACTATGGCGCAGGTCTCGGGGACAACTTCGAACTCAACTGGTCGACGAGCCTGTGTACGCAGATTGGGTACGACCCGACTGAAGGTTCTTACGATGCCTCGACCCTGGCCCAGTCCGTCGTTGACGGCGGCTGCGATTCGGTTGTCCTGATGTCGTACGCCACCGATGGTGCGGCGATCATGGAGGCTCTGCTGGCGCAGGGCTTCGCCGGCAGCATATTTGGTGCTGACGGTCTTGCCGACGCTGCCTTCCAGGAGTCGTTTACCGACATGGCGGCGCTTGATCGTCTGATCGCAACGAAGCCTCGCCCGGGCGAAGATTCCGCCGTGAAATCAGACTTCGAGAGCGCCTATGCAGCTATCGGGGGTGCGGAGGGGGCGATATACACCCACGAGACTTACGATGCAATCAAGCTCGTGGCTGCGGCCATCGTTTCCGACCCTGACGGGGACCTTGTAGCGGCCCTGAAAAAGACGGGCATCAACTACGTCGGAGCCAGTGGCACACACACCTTCGACGCAGCAGGTGACGTTCTCGGCACCGGGTACTCGGTCTGTGAGTTTGACGTGTCAGGTTCGAGCGTCGGTTTCTCCTGTCCGAAAATCTGGACCGCCGATGGTGGCTTGACCGCCAACTAACGGTCCGGAGCTGAATAGTTCGATCAGAAAATTGGCCTGCAGCGGGTATTCAGCCTGCTGCAGGCCAATTCACGCAGCAGACAATACATATACGTAACCTGCCCGGCGGAAGGCCGGGACTACCTGGACGAGAATGCCCGTGAACGATATGTGGCAGCGCTGGGTGCTCATCCCATCGTGGCAGCGGCAACTGCTGCTGGGCGTATTCCTTCTGTTCGACGCTTATTTAGGGTTGATCCATGGTGCGGGCGTCATCGGATGGTCGGGCTTATTTACCGGCGAGCTGAAGTGGCTGGCGTTAACGGTTGAAATGACGGCCGGTGGACTGGTCCTGGTCCGCATTTTTCTCAGCCAGGCCGGCCAGGGCCAGAGATGGAAATTGTTTTCCGTCGTCGCCACGCCGGTCCTGTTAGCCGTGCTCGCGTTCGGCGTTCTTGAGCTGGTGCTGTCGGGACTCGGTCGATCAGCCACGATTAATTTCAACCTGGCTTCGATCGGATCGAGTGGTCTCTACTGGGCTGCCGCCTACCTCAGTGTGGCCATCGGGCTGACCCTCACCTACAAGGTGCAGCGCTTCGCCAACTTTGCCCAGGCCGAAATGATGATATTCGGTGCCTACGTCGCCCTTACATTGATGTGGTCTGACCGGTTCTTCCCGATATCGGACGCGCCAAAGGACGGTGTCCTCAACTGGGAATTGATGATCTGGGCAGGAATCTCGGCCTTTGTCGTTACCGGTCTTGTCGGTCTGTTTGTCGACAGGATCGTTTACAAGCGGCTACGCAGCAAGCTTGCGAAGCCCCAGGTGATGATGATTGCTTCGCTCGGTATCGCCATGGTGATCCGCGCGCTGCTGTACATGCGGTTTACCGCCCGCACCTTCCGGTTTGTACCAGATCGAGACTGGAAACTCGCAACATCGAAGTTCGAGGTCCAGACCGAGCGACTGCAGGTCCATCTTGGCGACCGCGTTGGCATGCCGATCGTGGAATTCGCCGAAAACGTCACCCCGTACGGATTTGCTTTTACGAGGGTCGCTCTGATTGTGGGCGTGTTCGGCGCGGTCCTGTTGCTGCTGATTCTGCTGCACCGCACCCGGCTTGGAAGGCAAATGCGTGCGGTAGCGGACAATCCCGACCTTGCCGCATCCAGCGGGATTCACGTCGAGCGCGTTCACGGGACCAGTGCCTTTCTCTCGGCCGGGCTGGCCGGTCTTGGCGGTGCGCTGCTGGCAACGGTCCTGCCGATCAACCCGGAACTGGGTCTGTCGTTATTGCTGCCCGCATTCGCGGTCATCGTACTCGGTACGGTTGGTTCCATACCCGGTGTGATTATTGGGGCACTCGTCGTGGGCATGGTGCGTGCCGCCTCGGAGCCGGTGTTGATTGGAGCTGGCAACGCGTTGGACCGTCCCACCGCAAGCGGCTTCGCAGAAGTGATGCCGTTCATCTTCCTCGTCGGAGTGCTGCTGGTGGCGCCGCAGGGCATCGGTCATGCGATTCACCAATGGAATATCGAGCGGATCAGACAGCGGCGGCGGGCGGGTCCGGCCGTCGTTCCTTCAAGGGCGCGGGGTGCCTACGATCCTTTGGGGCGGAGATCGGAGGAAACGAACAACGGGGCTACTTACTTAGACCGCTTCAACGAACGGAAAGAGTTGGCGTTTGAGTCGGTGGGAAGAGCTATTTCGACCGCCTGGGAAGTGCCAGGCAGCTACCTGACCCGGCTATCTGTGGCGATTAAATCGGTCGGCGCCGCGGGTTCCGGTTTCGTCTCGGGAGTACGTATCCGGCCGGGCAAAATGATACCGATCGACCGAGAGACCGAACGGGGCTCGTGGATAGCGTTCGGAATCTTTTTTCTGTTGTTGATCGGCATAGTGTGGTTCCTGCCGAGCGTTACCAACCTGACAAAGACGTTGCAGGTGGCGCGCATCGTAACCCTGGTGGGTATTTTCGGACTAATGGCGTTCTCCCTCAACCTGCATACAGGGTTGACCGGGATGACCAATTTCGGCGTTATCTTCTTCGTCGGCCTGGGCGCTGTCACCGTCGGACTCTTGTCTGCTCCAGTTGATACGAACGGGTATGGCTGGGCCCCGTGGCAGGCGACAATCCTTGCGGTTCTGATATCGGCCGTGGCTGGCTGGCTGCTGGTGTACCCAACGGCCAGGCTGCGGATGGATTACTTCGCCATCGTCACGATCTCGCTCGGCGAGATGCTTCGAATTTCTCTTCAGGCCGAACCGTTATTACGTGCCGGGACGGTCACTTCGGCAATCGGTATATCTCAGTTTGCTCGCCCGCTCGAAGATTGGTGGGAAGCGGGGCCTTCAGTGGGGACAGGTAATCTGCTTGGACTGGGCGGCCCGGCGCCCTATGTCGTATTCCTTGCAGTATTGACCGTTGTGGCGGTCCTTGCGGTCTGGTTTCTTCTCAATACCGTTCTCTCGTCGCCGTGGGGACGAATTCTCCGGTCGATCCGGGAAGACGAAGAGATCAGTCAGCACCACGGCCATAACATTCTGACTCACAAAGCGGCGAGCCTGGCGCTGGGTGCCGCCGTAGCGGGTCTTGCAGGTGCTCTCTGGGCCTGGCTGAACACGAGCATTTTCCCCGATTTCATGAACCCGGTCCGCTCCACTTTCCTTGTCTGGGCTGCGTTCATAGTCGGAGGGCGAGCCAACAACCGTGGGATGATCATCGGTGCCTTTCTGATAGTGATCGTGGAGTTTCTGTTCAACGTGATGGTCGTCTCAAGGGGCAACACAGACCTGGCGTTGCACAATGTGGTCGGCTACGTCGACACAGCTTTTTCATGGTTGGTTGTCGATGTGGGAGGTCGCATCTGGTCCGCTCTCTCCATCTCTCAGGCATTTCCGAAAGGCACGGTATTCGCGGAGTTGAGTCACCTGAAACTCGCTCTTATCGGTTGTGTCATCGTCGGCGCACTGCTTCTTTCGTCAAAAGGCCTGCTCCCCGAGATCCCGGGCAGACCCAAACGTCCTGTTGGTATCGCGCCTGATGGTTTCGACGAAGAAGAAAAGGCCGGGTAGCGATGACGACGCCTGCACTCCGAGTGTCGGAATTGACAAAGGATTTTGGCGGCCTCAGGGCCGTCGATGGTATCTCGTTCCAGGTTGAGGAAGGCGAATTTGTCGGGTTGATCGGTCCCAACGGGTGCGGCAAGACGACCACGTTCAACTGCATTTCCGGACTGCTGGAATTGACCTCGGGCAGGGTCGAGGTGCTTGGACAGGATGCCACGGGCATGCGGCCTGACCAGATACAGAAGTTGGGCCTGACAAGGACCTTCCAGCACACAAGGCTGTGGCGAGAAATGACCGTGATCGAGAACCTTCTCGTGCCGCCACGTCAGCAGTTCGCACCGAGTTCTTTGCTTGCGTTGCTGCGCCCGGGTTCGCGCCGCGCCGAGAAAAAGCGTTTGGCCGACGCTTATTCTGTGCTGGACTTGCTCGAGGTGACACACATGGCGCACAACCTCGCAAGCGAGCTGTCTGGCGGACAGAGTAAGCTTGTTGATATAGGCCGGGCCCTTATGAGTTCTCCGCGCTTCCTCTTGCTCGACGAGCCGGTTGCAGGGGTTGCCGGGCCGCTTGCAATGAAGATTTTTCAGAACCTGCGCGATCTGACATCTGAAAAAGGCATCGGAATGTTGGTGATAGAACATAACATGGACTTCATTCTGCGCACCGGTGTCGACAGAATCATCGTTGTAGCCACGGGGCGAATCTTGATGCAGGGCACACCCGACGAAGTGAGGGAGAACCAGGATGTGATCGAGGCATATCTGGGCGACTCATGACAAGCACAAGCACAAGCACGAGCACAAGCACGAGCACAAGCACAAGCACTAGAACGACTCCAATTCTCGATGTGAAACAACTCGAGGGAGGTTACGGTTCAGTTCAGATATTGAACAGCATCGACCTGCGAGTTTATGAAGGCGAATTCGTCACGATCATCGGGCCGAACGGATCTGGTAAATCGACTTTCCTGAAGATGCTATTCGGCCTCGCTACGCACTACAGAGGCACAGTCTTACATAACGACACAGATGTTTCCGGATGGCGCACCGACAGGCTCGTCGGGCGCGGGATCGCTTACGTGCCACAGGTCGACAACATTTTCCCTTCGCTCACAGTTCGCGAGAACATGCAAATGGGTGGAATTCGACTGTCGGCGGGCAAACTCACCGAGGGCATAGGCCGGGTCTGCTGGACGTTCCCCGACCTGGAGTCAAAGATAAGCGACCTCGCGGCTACTCTCTCCGGCGGCGAGAGGCAGATGCTGGCGATATCGCGTGCACTAATTTCGAACCCGAGTTTCCTGCTGCTTGACGAACCGACCGCCGCACTTTCACCGCTGTACCAGCAGCAGATCATGTCCTGTATCGATGGACTCCGAAGTGAGGGAATGACGGTGCTCCTCGTCGAGCAGAACGCCAGACTGTCGCTTGCCCGATCGGACCGCGGGTATATATTTTCAGGTGGAAAAGTAGTTCATACCGGCAAGGCCAGCGAGATTCTCGACGATCCGGAGATCGGTGCCTATTTCCTCGGGATGCAGGCCGACTGAAGCAGTTCGAGCAGACAACCGGAACGGGTGCCGACGGCACGTCTGAATCGATATGATTCGCTCCCCTTAAATCGACAAAGCTGAGCCGGGTGGCGTGCCGCGTTTGCCAATGCACGAATGTCGCGTGCGACTTTCGCTGCGCCCATGACACCTGCTCGCGGAATGGCGGGAACCCGATCGGAAGGAGACCCCCGTAAGGAGCTGAGAACGGGTGACGGGATCTGCGGTCTCGCTGGTATCAGTCGACACCGTCTTCAACGTCCGGGTTGTCTGGCTCCGGAGAATCATCCCCCTCGCGCAGTCGAAACAAAGGCTTGCGATTCACGTTGAGGGAGAGGATATCGGGCCGGGAATAATGCCCTCCAATGTCACGGCCAACCTTTGCCGCATAGACGCTTTCCATCGAAATATCGTGCAACAGGATGGTCTCGACGCCTCCTTCGGCTCGGGCCACTACTTCCCCTTCCGGATCAACGATGCAACTGTTGCCCGAGAAGGTCCACCCGGATTCATGTAGTTCGGCGAATCGCTCGGGCACAGACTCTGTGGTTCGGAGTGTGCCCACAGCAACCACGTAGCATCCCGCCTGGACAGCAAAGGCCCGAGAAAGCAATTCTCCTTTGCTCGACGAATCGACGGTTGGCCAGGCCGATACATGTATTTGAGTGCCCTGTGCCGCCAGCGCGTATCCCGGAAGCATCATGATGTGCTCAAAGCAGTTGAGCCCGCTGATGCGCCCGTAATCACGCTGGTGCACAGTCAACCCGACGCCGTCGCCTTCGCCCCAGACGGTCCGCTCGGCGCCAGTGGGCTTCAGCTTTCTGTGCCTGGACATGATTTCACCGCTGGAATCGATGAACAAGAGTGTGCAGTAGCAGGTGCTCCTGGTCGTCGAGTCCAATTCGACCACCCCGATGACCACGTCGATTCCCGCCTCCCGTGCAGCCGAGCACAGGGCGTCCGTTTCGGGACCGGGTATCTCAATGGCATTTGCCAGGTATTCAGCACGTGCCCGGCGGACCAGGGGAGAGTCTCGTTCACCGGCAAAGAACGGATATCCGGGTAGCCACGTCTCCCCAAACGCAGCCAATTGAGCCCCGCCAGCAGCCGCTTCGTTGATTAGCGAACACGCTTTTACTGTTGAGGCGGCACTATCGAACCATTGGGGCGCAGCCTGTACTGCGGCTACGGTGATATTTCCGAATTCCGTCACCAGTCTGACTCCTGGCAATTGATCGCGCGATTGGATGTGTCCGGTTAAGGACGAAGGCGAATCGTATCAACCCGGCGCTGAATAGGAGCACTGCCTGGCATCAACCATGATTGCTGTAGTTACCCACAAGCAGGAATCATGGATGTCATCATGGCCGGTGGCACGTTTGCAGGTGGCTGGTCCATCTGGTGAGGTGCAGATAGCACGTTTATTTGAGGGCAGGATCAACCCGGCGCAAATCCTCCCTGCCTTAGCCAGGAAAGGAGTTAGGGGTAATGCCCACGGACGTT
>JADFLG010000017.1 GCA_022564545.1 Chloroflexota bacterium
GATATCTGCCTAGAGTCTCATCAGGACGCAGACCAACTGCTCGAATGGCCTGCTCCACAAGATGCCTGGCCTCATCTTTGGACGAGGCCAGTTTGTATTTTCCGATTGCGACATTGAAGATATGGTCGATCTTATAGAACGGGTTGTAGACCGCGTATGGATCCTGAAATATCGCCTGTACATCTCGTCTGAATGATCGGCGTTCCTGTTTTCCAAGCTTCGCTATGTTGCGCCCCCGATACAGGACTTCGCCCTGAGTAGGCGATTCAAGGCCCAGCAAAATTCTGCCGAGTGTCGTCTTTCCGCTCCCACTCTCGCCAGCGAGGGCAACGATACTCCCGGTGCCGCTGGACAGGTTGAGCGTGACCCTGTCCACTGCCAGCGTTCGCTGCTGCTGCGCAAATCCACCGGTCACGAAGATCTTCGTAACGTCCCGGGCTTCCAGTAGCAAACTCATGCCAGTGCTCCCGCGGGCAGATGGCACGCGACGCTGGAATCTCGCTCTCCCTCAGTCAGTTCGGGCTTGATCGACAGGCACTTTTCCATCACAAAGGGGCATCTCGGATTGAAAGGGCAACCAGAAATTGGCTCGACCAGCGATGGCGGTAATCCCGGTATTCCTTTCATGACCTCCTTATTCCGCGTGTGCGGCAGGCTGGATACCAGAAGTTTCGTGTATGGATGCTGAGGTCTGGCAAAAATATCGGCAACCGGACCGATCTCGATAATGCGGCCAGCGTACATTACCGCAATCCTGTCGTTGAACTGGGCCATTAATCCCATGTCGTGACCGACAAGGATTACAGACGTTCCAGTAGCGGCCTGTATCCTCTCGAAGGTGTCTATAACATGGCGCTGGACTATCACGTCCAATGCACTGGTCGGCTCGTCTGCGATTATTACCCTGGGGCCGAGTGATATCGCCATCGCGATTGTTACCCTCTGTTGCATGCCCCCACTGAGTTGATGTGGATATCGATCGGCTATCTCCGCATCTAAATCCACCTGCGCCAGCAGTTCCCGTGCGCGAGATCGCAGACTTTCTTGACTTCCCTGTTGATCGTGATCTACCAACCCATCTATGATCTGGGCGCCGATTCTCCGCACGGGATTTAGCGCGTTCATCGCGCCCTGAGGGATCATCGCAATCTCGCTGGACCTCAATTTTCTCATCTCGGCGTCCGAAACGCGCTGCAAGTCCACGTCACCCAGCATGATTTCGCCACTTTTGACGCGCCCCGGCGGCTTAATCATCCGCATGATCGCGAGTGCGAGCGTGGTCTTGCCCGAGCCCGATTCACCGACCAGTCCCAGTTTCTCGCCAACAAACAGGTCTAGATCAACGCCATCGACCGCGCGTACCACTCCGGCTCGTGTGTGGAAGTGGACAACCAGATTGCGAACTGTGAGCGCTGTCTGCGGCATTACGTACGCCGCAACTTTGGATTGGCCCAGGCGTCCAGACCGGACGACGTCATGTAGAGGGCCACAAATATCCAGACGAGAACCACGATCGGGGGGGCGTACCACCACCACCAGCCGCTCAAGACGGCGCCGTAATACATAGACCAGTAGATGGTCATCCCCAGTGTCGGATCATTTTGCGGTCCGAGTCCAAGCGCTTCCAGGCCGATAGCCGCCAGTATCGCGGCCGCGACCGCGGCGACGAAACTCGCAACGAGATACGGGAATAGATTCGGAAGAAGCTCACGTGCGATGATCTCGTAATTGCCCATGCCAGAAAGGCGCGCCATATCCACAAAGGAGCGCTCCCGCATGCTGAGTACCTGTGCACGGATAGTCCGCGTCGGCCACATCCACGATAGCATCGCCACTATCAATGCCATGCTGTTGACCGACAGGCCACCGGAGCTCAAGGTCGATGCCACTACCACGAGTACAGCAAGCGCAGGAATAGTCAAGACCACATCAGACGCACTGCGAATTACAGTGTCGACCCAGCCGCGAAAATATCCGGCTGTAAAGCCCAGCACGGTACCTGTAAGCACGCCGATGGCGCCGGCAATGAATCCGATCCGCAACGTAATGGGCATACCGGCCACCATCAGAGGGAGCATCTGCCTGCCCTGAGCATCCGTCCCAAGCAAATATTTCAAATTTGGCGCAGAGGACGGGGGGCCAGAAATAGGGTTGGCGTCGGCCGAGTCAGTGATCGCGCTTCCAATCACCCAGAAACCCAGCATCCCAAGGATCAGAAAAATACCAATGCTCAGACGGATGTTGTTGGCAAGGAAATGTCTAGTCTCGGCCAATCGTCGTCACTCCCTCAACTCTTGCTGTAACGTATCCGTGGGTCCAGTAGCGGATAAATAAAGTCAAGCACCAGCGTACTCAACGCAATACCCACTATCAGAATGAATACGACACCGTAAATAAGAAAGTAATCGAACGCGGAAATAGCCTTGAACAGCAGGGACCCGATTCCCGGGTACCGGAAAATAAATTCGACGAGGATTATTCCTGAAACGATGAAACCCAAAGCGAGCCCAAGGGCAGTGATCTGTGGCAGCAGGGCGTTACGTAACCCGTACTGTAAAAATACCCGCCGCGGTCTGAGGCCGCGCATTTCCGCGAGGCTTATGTAATCTTCATTGGCGATGGTAACCATCATTCCTCGCATACCCAGAGCCCAGAACCCAATCCCCGACAGGGTGATGGCCGATGCCGGCAATACTGCGTGGTACACAATTTGCCAGACGTATGCTAAAGACCACTCTGGAAACGATGTTAGCGGCGAGCCTCCACCGATGGGAAACCAACTCCACTTGAACGCGAAGATGAACAGAAGTGCTATCCCCAGCAAGAAATACGGCACCGCAGACAGCACCATAAGCGGTGGGAATATAAAGTGGACAAAGCGAGGCACTCCCGGCCAGGCCAACAGTGCGCCGGCAAGACTTCCGATGACGAACGCGAGGAGAGTGGAGACACCCACCAAGCCCAGGGTCCAGGGCAATGCCTGCCAAATTAAAGTTGAGACCTTCGTGGGGTAGAGCGCGAGCGAAACCCCAAAGTCCAGTTGCGCGGTATTCCCGAGAAATACCACGTACTGGCGCCACAGCGGTTTATCGAGTCCAAACTCCCTTTCGAACGCAGCCACCACTTCCTCAATGCCCAGGGCGCGCCCACCGCCGCCCGCCGCCTGCTGGCCCAATCGCTCTCGGACAGGATTGCGACCCGGCGCCAGGTGGGGAAGTATGAAGATCAACGACGCAGCAGCCCAGATCACGATCAGGAACACAACCAGCCGCGCTGCCAACTGCCTGATAGTCATTTGAGTTCTGCCACCCGGTACAACAGAGTATTAAAACGAGAAACTGAACTTGGGTCGAGAAACATAGTATCTAAGGAAGGGCTCCGGTTTCCGGAGCCCTTCCTCTCATTGATCGCAGTCTTTCTGCCGTTTACTGAACTGTTTTCAGGTTCAGGAAGATCTGCAAGCCCGTCCTGTGCCAGAAACCTTCGTGGATGTACTGGTTGTCGAACTGGGGCCAGTTCGTCCAGTAGGTCTCATTCATCGGCAACGTGATGATCGTCGAGTTCAAGGCGATGTCGGGCATCTCCTTGAGCCAGATCTCGATCGCTTCCACGAAGAGGGGCAGGACAGCGGGGTCGTCCACCGGCAGACTCTTCATCTGGTCGACCAGTGCGGTGTATTCCTCATTGCACCACCTGTACAGGCCCGGGTACGCGACGTCCTCCCTATCGGTATCTGGAACGAACCGGCAGGAATAGGCGTCCATCATCTGCACCGGGTCGCGCATGCTTGCGTGTCCCCAGATGAAGGCGTCGGCCTCACCTGAGACGATGCGAGAGAAGAAGTCGGTCGGCAGGACGAACTTCGCGTCGAAGCCGTTTCTCCGCAACTGCGCGGTCACTACAGGCGCTGCAGGCGTCGTAGAGGGGTGCTGCGGGAACGTTACGATCGTAAACGACAGACGCTCTCCGCCCTTGGCCCAGAACCCGTCGTTGTCCTTTGCGAAACCCGCCTTGGTCATGCGTTCGACTACCTTGTCGGGGTTAGACTCCAGGGTCGGGTACTGCGCCAGCAGCCCTTCTGCTGCCGCGAAGTACTTCTCCATCGGTGCGTACTGCGGGAACATCAGTGGCGGGGCCACCTGGCCTCCGGCGAAACCGAATTCGATGACTTCATCCCGGTCAATCGAGTAGCTGATCGCCCATCTGACGTCTACGTTGTCGAACGGAGCTCGTTTGGTGTTAAGGCCAAGACCTACGGGCCACCAGTCAAGGTACCCGTAAGGTGGTTCGCCCTTGTAGTGAGTCGTGATTTTTTCGTTCTGCCCCACGACCGCTTTGTAGTTGGGAACCGTGAGCGAAAAGGCCATGTCGATCTCGTTGGTGATCAGCAGTTGCGCCATGGTGATCTCGTTCATGCCCGGCAGGAAGATCAGTCGTTCCACTTCCGGGAGGGCGTGGAAGCCGGTCTTCGCCGCCCACCAGTTGTCGCGGCGGTCCCAGAGCTTCTTCTCAACGTTGGTGAAAGCCAGTGCGTAAGGCCCGGTAACAAGAGGCCAGCCCTTGGCCGGGTCATAGTTCGAGAACGAAGCCGGGTCGTCCGCGGTCTCAAAAACATGCTTGGCTGTTATGGGTATGCCAACGTCAGCGCGGAAAGTCAGAATGTCCCACATGTAACGAGGGGCCGGCATTTTGAAGTCCACATGGAGCGTAAGGTCGTCCACTGCCACTGCTTTCTCGGTCCACAGGGCCACTTCTCCGTGGCGGCTCATCAGGTCGTTCTCGTTCAGCATGTTGATGGTGAACGCGACATCGTCCGCCGTAAACGGGGTACCGTCACTCCACTCGATGCCTTCCCTTATTTTCACAGTCACACCGGTGAAACCGGCGTCATAGGTGAAGCCTGTAGCCAGCCACGGGATGGTTTCGCCCGTGAGCATGTTGTAGTAAAAGAGGCCCTCTGTACCTGCCTGGTACAGACCGCTCCTCGATATTCCGGCAGTGTGAGGATTGAAATTCTCAACGTCCGTGAACGCCCCGGGGTGCTCGCCTCCGAGACCTGCCATGATCATCGTCCGGTTCCGAGGGATATCTCTAAAGCCCTTCGCCACAGCGGTGGGAGTGACCTCGACGAAGACCGTATCGCCCTTTTCGGTGACGACGACCGTCTGAACGACCGTATCTCCCTTTTCGGTGATGATAATCGTCTCACCCTTTTCGGTGACGATGACCGTCTCGATGACGGTATCTCCCTTTTCGGTGATGATGATCGTCTCACCCTTTTCGGTGACGATGACCGTCTCGACAACCCTCTCCACGACGGTCTCAGTGCCGCTACAGGCGACAACCGCCATGAACACAGCGGCCAGCAGCAATTTTGAAAGAAGTCTAGAAATTGAGATCATGAGATTTTCCCCGCGCGGCACTCTGGGTGTCTTGACAGGCTCAAACCACCACAACAACCTTTATCGAAGTGTGCAGCAGGCGTATTCCCTGCTGCATGATAGAGCGCTCAGCGCGCACATCCTACGTTCCGGATGGGATTTGTCAACTTCCAATGTGACATTTGTGGCCAGTACAGCGAATTACTGATATATCGGAGGTGTATAAAGCTCGCATATGCATCGTTCAGGATATTTAAAATGAAAATCGAGAAGATTGAAACCTGGTTGGTGTCGAAGTGGCTGACTGTAAGGGTCACCTGCGACGATGGAACCTATGGCGTTGGGGAAGGCAACTTCTGGAGCTACGCCGACGCCACGGAAGTCATCGCTCACCGGATTGGAGACGACATCCGGGGCCTCGACCCGCGGGACATCGACCGCATCTGGAACACCGCCTACCGCAAGTACTCGTTCCGCAGTCCTGCGATCACCGCTGTTTTGTCGGCCATCGACATTGCGCTCTGGGACATCAAGGGCAAACGCCTGGGTGCGCCGGTCTGGGACCTGCTCGGCGGCAAGGTCAGGGACAGAGTCCGGGCGATAGTGCTGCTCGGTTCTTTCGGAAGTTCGGGTCCGATGAAAGACCCCGCCACGTTTGCCGCTGCCGCCAGAGCCGCTAAGGACGACGGCTACACTGCCCTGAAGATGACGCCGTTCCCGCCCAACTGGGGCGAATTGGCCCATGGCGAGCTGATCCGCCAGAACGTGGCGATCGTCGGAGCTGTACGCGAAGAGGTCGGCTGGGACTTCGATATCGGCATCGAGATTCACCGGAACATGATGCCCGGTCAATCGGTGGTGTTTGCACAGCAGATCGAGCAGTTCCTGCCGTACTTTTACGAAGATCCGATTGCGCCTGATTCCGTGATGTCGATGGGCCTGGTCGGCGACAAGATCAACCTGCCGCTGGCGATCGGCGAACGGAACAACACACTCTGGGAGTTCCGGGAATATTGCACGCTACCCGGCGTGAATTTCTTGAAGCCGGATATTGGTCTGGCCGGCGGGTTTACGCATGTGAGGAAGATCGCGGCGGTGGCCGAAAGCTTCCACCAGCGAATACTGCCGCACCACTTTCTTGGCCCGATCGCCAACATGGCGCTGACGCACATTGCAACGGCGACTCCAAACTGGGATATGAACGAGTTCGCACCCGAAGCCGGCACGTTCAAGGAAGATATCGTCTCGAACATCGTCAAGGTCGAGGACGGCTACTTCATCCCGCCGGAGGCACCGGGCCTGGGTATCGACATCGACGTTGAAGAAATGGCGAAGCACCCGTACGAGGCTGGACCGGGCGAGGGTTCCCGCCGGCCCGACGGGTCACTCACGCTCGGATAAACATATGCCAGATAATGAACAAAGGCGCACCCAACGGCTCGCCAGACGACTCGAAGGCAAGGTGGCGATCATTACCGGCGGCGGTGGTGCGATGGGCGGTGCGCAGGCGCGGCTGTTCGCGGCGGAAGGCGCCGCCGTTTGTGTTGCTGACAACCGTCTGGCGACCGCTGAACAGGTGGCTGGAGAAATAACAGGATCAGGTGGAAAGGCAATCGCCGTCGACCTGGATGTTCGCAGCGCCGGGGCCTGGGCTGCGGCGGTCGCTCAAACGGAATCGGAACTCGGGCCGATTGGCATCCTGTGCAACAACGCCGGGGCCAACTTCAGAGTGGGGTTCGAGGAGCAGACCGAAGACCAGTTTCGGACGATCATGGAGATCGGGCTGACCGGTTCCTTTCTCGGCATCCAGGCCGTTGTGCCGTCGATGCGACGGGCCGGTGGCGGCGTGATCCTGAACATGGGCTCGCTGGCATCCATCAGGCCGGGCGGGGGGAGCCCCGGATACGCGGCTCAAAAGATGGCAATGGTTGGTCTTACCCGTTCGGCGGCGTCGTCGTTCGCCCGAGACGGCATACGCTGCGTGATAATCTCGCCGGGCCACGTCGATACGCCATTCATCAGGGACGACAATGAGCACAGTCCAAACGACTGGTCCACCAGCATCAACAACCCCGAGAACCTGAAGCGACGTGTAGACGGCACCCCGCTTGCCAGGTTGACGCAGCCGGAAGACGTGGCGAACGCTTTCCTGTTCGCTGCGACGGACGATGCTGCAATGATTACCGGCTCGATGATTACGGTCGATGGCGGAGCCGCGATATAGGGTGGGTGGCAGTGCCACGGTTAATTTAGATCGCGACGTTCAAACAAGCCGCAAGTTTGCTCAACCGTAATTGCAAGGGAGTCGGGTGACGTCATCTGATGGCGAATACGACGTGATCGTTGAGCGCAACGTCGAGGTCCCGATGCGCGACGGGACCGTGCTGCGCGCCGACATATGGCGTCCCGATGTCGATGGCGAATTTCCGGTCCTGATCGAGCGCACTCCCTACGACAAAACGTCGTCCTCAGAATCGTCGCTTGGAGCCGGCGAATATTATGCTTCTGAGGGCTATGTGACCATCATCCAGGATGTTCGCGGACGCTTTGCGTCAGACGGCGAATTTTACCCGTTCAGGGACGACGGGGACGGCGATAGACAGGACGGTTACGACACCGTCGAATGGGCCGCCGAACAGCAGTGGTCAAACGGAAAAATTGGGACCATTGGCGGTTCGTACTCAGGTTCGACCCAGTATCGGATGCTGTCGGCGCAGCCACCTCATCTGGTGGCCCAGTTTGCCCGACAGTCGGCTTCCGATTACTACCGCGAGTGGGTTTATCGGGGCGGCGCGATCGAGCACGGATTTAACCTGAAATGGGCACTTGTCCACACCGCCTCACATGCCCGGAGACTGGCCCCTGCCGGCAGCGAAGACCGGGTCGAAAAAAGCGCCAGCCAGGCCGTTGCGGAGTACAAAATGTGGCTGGAAAATGCACCTGTCGCGGCACTTGCGCCAGTCGTCGATTTACAGGACTGGTTCAAAGACTGGATGGACCATCCGAACGACGACGATTTCTGGCACGAGTTCAGCATTGTCAGGGCCCACGATCGTGTAAACGTCCCGGTGCATCATTTCGGCAGCTGGTACGACTGTTTCTTGCGCGGAACGCTCGAAAATTACACCGGCATGCGCGACAGAGCCGCAACACCCGGGGCGCGGGCGGCCCAGCGGCTAACGATCGGGCCCTGGGTGCATAACCCGGGCCCGGGCGATCTGCGGGAAGCGGGCGCAGTCGACTTTGGCGAGCAGGCGCAAATCGGGTGGTTCACGACCCGCCTGCGGTGGTTCGACCACTGGTTGAAGGGGGTTGACAACGGGGTCGATGCCGACAGGCCCGTCAAACTGTTCGCCATGGGCATCAACCGGTGGCGCGAGTTCGACGAATGGCCCCCCGCTGGAATCACCTACACTCCGTTCTACCTGTCCGAGGGCATTTCGGGTTCTGCCGGGTCGCTGAACGACGGCGTGCTGGCAACCGACAAACCCGATCTGCGCGGTGAAGTTTTCGACGAGTACGACTCCGACCCCGAAAACCCGGTCAGGTCGTTCGGTGGGGGACACCTTGGCGACGACAACGGACCGCAGGATCAGCGCGGCTGCGAAAACAGGGTGCTTACGTACACGACCGCAGTCCTCGAACAACCACTTGACGTGACTGGACCGGTGCGAGCCGTGCTGCACGCGTCCTCATCGGCAGTCGATACCGACTGGGTGGTGCGTATCACGGATGTCTGGGCCGACGGCACCTCGATGCTCGTCTGCGACGGCATCTTGCGGGCCAGGTTTAAGGATTCGTTCGAGGAGCCGATTTCGCTTGTACCTGGCATCCCGGTGGAGTTCGAGGTCGATCTATGGGCCACGAGTCATGTGTTTCAAAAAGGCCACCGTTTGCGCGTCACCGTCGCCAGCAGCAGCTTCCCGAGATGGGACCGCAACTGGCAGACGGGTCGAAACAACGCCTATGAAACGAGTGGAACGGTAGCCCGCAACCGCATATTCCGTGATGCGACCCGCCCCTCTCACGTTCTCCTGCCTGTCCTGTGATCCCCGGTTGAATCTGCACGCACCGAAACTCCCCGCGGGTAATTCGCTCGCCGGTCCCTGGTAAAGCGACGACCATGCTATTTGTGAGTCCCGGGTGGCCCGCGACGCGTGCATGTGCGCATGTGTATGTGTATGCGCACACTGGCCGGGTGTGTCGTTCCCACATGCTTTTATACCTGCCCGTACCTAATCTCGGACTATGGGAACAGTACTGGCAGATGGCACCCGCCTCCGCCTGGCATCCAGACGCTCCAAATTCCTTCTGCTGGCAATAGTTATTGCAGCAGGCGGGTTCGTCGCGCCCGCGGGCGATGCGGGCACGGCGTACGCCTCCCAGATCGGAACGCTGGACGTGACCCCGGCCCATACGGGCCTTTCATCGACCGTTACCGCCAGCGTGTTCGACCCGGACCTGAACGTGGCGGTCCTCAGGGAGTTCGAATCTACCGACTCGACAGGCAACACGTATGTCCTGCCGATCGGCAACGCGGGTGACACGACGATATTCAAGGTCCAAAACACCCCGGTCGGCGATCTCAACGGAGATGGCGCGATCGGGGCTGCCGATATCCAGATCAGCACCACGAAAGCAGCCGTTCAGTGGGTAAATGGAGACGCCGGCACCTTCCAGGTCGTCCATGCGCAAACCACCTCGCAGACGGAGACCTTCACTGTTACCTACCGGAGCGAGCACAACGACACCACTTCTGTCACATTAAGAAGTCCCTCTGACCCCGTCGGCTTCACGTTGACGTTGCGAGAGACCACTCCGACTTCGCACACTTTTGAAGCCACCTTCACAACCGGCAGTGCGACATCCACCACGGGGGCCAGCGACGCCACGTCGTCTACCCGGCCGATCATCAAGGTTGCCGATGGCGATACAGTCACTCTTGAGTATTCCGACGTAAGCCCCGCCAAGCTGATCAGCGAGGCGTTGGTGATCGATGCGACGAAGCCTCTGGTGTCGATAACATCACCAGTACACAACTCGTCGACCAGCAACACGACAGTATGGGCAAGAGTCATCGTGACGGACTCTGCGTCGGGCGTTGAACTCGACCAGATCAAATTCCACATCGATGCTGACCAGGACAACATATTTGACGAACCCGGCGAGATCGTCACCGCTTCTGTCGCCAATTCCGTGGCGATCAACCAGGGCTGGAATGCGGTCGCCCTGCTGCCGGCCGTTGCCGCTGACGGACTCGTCAACTGGTATGTCACTGCCACCGACCGTGCTTCCAACACCGGTCTGTCCGACTCAGAAGCTATTTCAGGGGCCCAGTACCACAAGTTCACAGTCGATACCTCGCCGCCAAGCCTGGTCGAGGTCGTGCTGGGCGAGGCGTACGACGCAACGGCCGAGAAAACCGTCGGGAACGTGTTGCACAGCATTCGCGTGAAGTTCGCCGAGCCATTGAAGGAATCGCTTATCGACGCATCCCGCTTCTTCGTCGAGGGCGACGCCGCGAAGACAGCGACAATGGTCGAGGGTATTGACGACACCGTTTGGCTGACGTTTGAGGACATTCCAACGACATCGAAACTGCTCACAATCATGCCGGGCGCGGTTACTGATCTATCTGAATTTCCATCCGAATTGAAAGAGGTCACACCGACCGACAAGCTTGGTCCACGCCTTACTGTCACGACCGATACCGAGATCACCAACGGCCTGTTGACAATCAGGGTTACGACCGTGGAAACCCTCGCAGCAAATCCCACCGTTACCATCAACGGGGTGACGTTCGGATCTGCGCAGCCGGTCGCCACCAACGAGTGGTCGATAGTGGTCGATGGGAACACATTTACTGGCTCCGCAGCCGGGGATGGAGTGAAGAACGTCGAAGCCGCAGGTTTTGACGCCGCGAGCAACATCGCCCGGGGCGGTCTGGCCGTCGGGGCACCGGGTTACCCGACCGGTGCGGTGCGGTTCCACCTTGACACGACCATCAAAACCCCCGTGGTCGTTCCGGGTAACCGCGAAGTAGCGATCGTCCCGAACCCGCTCATCACCGTGAGTTTTGCCGACGAACTTGGTGAATACACTGGCGACACGCATGCCGGTGTGACTATCGTCATAGCAAAACTGGACGGGGTGGACGTGGCATCAGAGTTCACCGCCGAATCGGCATCGACATGGTCGTACCGGCCATCATATCTCTCTAACGGCGAGCACACTTTCGAGGTCGTCGGTCGAGACGATGCAGGCAATACACATAGCCCTATCGTTCGTGTGTTCGGCGTGCTCGCTCCGCCGGCCACAGCCACGCCGGTACCGACCGCGACCCCTACTCCGGCACCGACCCTGGAGCCTGCCACAGCGACCCAACCGGCCCCGGACGAACCAGTGCCAACCAGTGCTCCAGGCGGATCAGGCGATGCGGCTACAGCCACCCCCGGACCGGCCGGCACGCCGCAAGATGTTGAAGTGACGCCAGAAGCCGCAGCTACTCCCGAGCCCGTTCCGACACCAGCGCCGACAACCGGGCCCGAAGGCAGTGAACCTCCCGTCGCAGCGGCGGATGTCGAGCAGACCGCAGATCCCGAGCAGGTCCCGACACCTGAAGAAACGGTTGCTGCAGCATCGGACGTGGAGGTCGAGAGCTCTCAAATCGTCGAAAATTCAACAGAGGGCTCAAACCTGGATACCGAAGATGACCTGGCAGCTACCGTCGCAGCCATGCGCGCTCTCGACGAGGGGGGAGACGCCGCGGAAGAGGACTCGTCGCTGGCACCAGAGCCGGCGTTCACCTTATTCGGGTGCAACGTTCCGACTGGCGGTGAAGAGGCGGCCGGCGCCGTTTCTGCCGGTGGTGACTACCTGATCGCCGTGGCTGGACTGTTCGGTCTGATTATTGCCAGGGTCCGCCCGGGGCGTAACCAGAAACGCCGCCAAAAACATTACAAGGAGCGCAGGGGAAAATAACGGTTATTAACGGGGTGGGCGCTGGGCGTGCCGAGGCCGCACTTGGGCGCACGGATCAGGAAGCTCCGCGGGGCACACCAGGGCGGACTGGGCGGTATCACTGTCATTGCGGGGAGTTCGGCGACCCGTTCGACAAGCTCAAGGCGGGCTGTGGCAATCGGTGTTCGAGTCAGGATGACGTACCGAGCCGGCCAGCACTGCCCTTGCCGAAGACGAAGATGTCCGTACCGCGTTGTCGAGGATTGCCACGTCGTCGGACTCCTCGCAAAGACATTCATACTCGTTGGCCAGGTTGATGACTACCACGGCGAGGTCTGTTGACCTAGATGTACGGACCGCCGGGCCCCCAGTCGTCGGACCCCGTCAACCGCGTTCGCAGGGCCCGCAGTTGAAGCGGCAGCCTCGCGTTCGACTCCCAGGTCTGGTCGACACCTTCGGTCGAAGGTTCTCCCTTCACGATAATCTCGATCATTACAGGACCCGGATTCGAAAGAATGCCAGGTAGCGCGGTGTCGAGAGACTCTATGTCGTCAAAACGATGAGCCGACCTGTAACCGCAGGCTTCCGCCGCCCTGGCGTAATCGACCCCCGGCGCAGGGACAGGCTGGCCGCCGGTAACCGCATAAATGCCGTTGTTGAAGACGAAGTGGTAGAGGTTTTTCGGCGCCATTCCGGCGATAGTCGCCAGCGATCCAAAATTCATCAGAAGCGAACCGTCTGAGTCGAGGCACAGGACCGGTCGGCCCGGGTCGCCCAGCGCAATGCCGAGCGCTACCGATGAGGCCTTCGACATGGCGTTCGCAATGCCTACATCGAGGTCCGGTTCACTGGAAACCCGGTTCCAGTACTTCGTCTGGGTCATCGTGGTGACGCTGACGGCTTCACCACGAGATTCGTTGATCACACGGCAGGCGTCGGCATAGGTAATCACTGGCCGCCCTCTTCTTGTGCGGGTCCGCTGGCACCAGCAGGTTCGCTGGCATATTCAGTTCCGATGGCAACTGCGACCGGCTGGTTCGTCTTCCTGGCCAGATCGAACGCCAGTGGCACCCGGTCGAGATCGTCGTTCGATTCGACAACGAAATACTCGACCCGCCACATGTGCAGGTACGGCTCAAGGAATGTCGCTGCCGAATCGGGGGTGTCGCCCTTGCGGTTGTGGCCGCGGTATCCGATGAACATCACCAGCGGCAACCCGATACCCAGGCCCAGCCCGCGAAGGGCGTCCCCGGCCTCGAACAGGCCCGCGTTTTGAATGGATATCACGGGGTTCTTGCCGGCTACGAACAGGCCTGCTGCGATCGGAATCGCCTCGCCTTCACGGGCCACCGGCACAATCGTGACAGACGGTTCCGCCAGCAGCGCTTCGTACATGTTTGCCGTTTCCGAATCGGGGAGGGTCACGTAGTGCGAAACACCATGTTGAACGAGCTGTGCAACCACGTTTTTTGGATGGAGAACGCCATTGATCAAGTTGTGTACCGGTTCTTTCGGGTTTTTAAAGGCAATTAATACTGGCGAGTATAAGCGGGTGTTTTCCCCCTCGCCCCAGGTTTCACCGAAACAAGGCAGGCAATTATTGTCGTTCTGAGGTTGTCTGTACTGAGTCCCGATGCTATCGGGAAATGGGATTCAGAATCCCTCTGCACACCTGGCGCAGCGGCATCCGCACCACCCTGAACCGCACCGACCAGGCCTCCCAACCTACCGGTGGGATGGTTGTCCCTGGTATTGGAGCGAGGTGCCAATCGAGTATTGCCCAACCCATCGGCAAGTTCTGGACTTTTAGTAACTATCCCAAAGCTCCCTCTCCTGTGGAGAGAAGGAATTTCATTTCGCCTATCAGTGTGTTTTGGGATAGTTTCTTAGCCGGGTTAGAGTTTCCTATTTACGAGCAGCAGCGGCACATCTGGCTGCCGGCTTTTTTTTGGGTCGCCGGATTACCAGCAGCAGGACGACTGCCAGAACTGCGGTGGCGGTGAATACCGGGAACGTTCCCGAATAAGAGTCCGTAGCATCGAAAATCACTCCGGCCCCGACCGCCCCGATCGCCTGCCCACCGCTTACAAACGGTTCAGTTGCGCCGCGTATGGCGCCAAGGGAGTTCCGACCGAAATAGTGGGCTATTGCTACTGGTGGCACAACCAGCAAACCGCCGAGCCCGATTCCGAACAGTGCAGCCGCTGCAAACGCCGTCCCGGCTGAATCGACCAGCAGGAACAGCAATGCCGTCCCGCCCAGCCACGCAGCGGTCGCCGAATAAACGGCCTTCACCGGAAATCGGTCGAGCAGGTTGCCCCATATGATGCTGCCGACCGCAGTCCCTCCAGCCATGACGGTGAGGGCCGAGGCCGCCACCGTTGCGCTTATTCCCTGGTCGCGCAGGAAGGCGGCCTGGTGAATGTTCACACCGGTGTGGATGAAAAACACCAGTCCGCCCACGACCGCAAGAGTCCACATGGCCGGGGTCCGCATCGCCTCGCGGAGAGTCCACTGCTCCTCCTGTTCGGCAGCAGTAGGGGTGGGCAAGTCCTGCCCGTTCCGGGGTGTTTGCTCGTCGCCGTCCGGTGCAAGGCCCACGTCCTCCGGTTTATTCACAACGACCAGCAGCGTGACGGGCAGTGCGATCACCCACACGGAAATTCCCATCCAGAACCACGCCATGCGCCAATCGCCACGGTTGGCGTTCATGAATAGCTGCGCGAAAAGTGGGAAGAGACCCATGCCAAGTGAGTGCGTCACCCCAAGCATCGATGACGACCGGCCGCGCAGCCGCACGAACCACTGTGCGGCGGTGGTCGACGCCCCGATTTGCAGCGGAGCGCTGAACATAAGCCTGCCGATGCCGAACAACAGGTAAAAGGTGATCGGACTGGTGGTCCACCGCAGGGAAAGGATCACGGCCCCGAGCAGGAGGACCGAGGAACTCATTAGCGCCCTGGCACCGTACCTCTGGAGCACCCAGCCGGCGAGTGGCGATACGAACATCGAGGCAACGCCCGCTGCCGCAGCTGCGCCGACGATCAGGGTCCTGCTCCAGCCCAGGTCTTCGCTCATCGGGAACACGAAAACAGCGATCGTCAGGGTGGCCGCGGCGTTGCGCACGAACACTGTCGAACCGGCAGCCACCACGACCGCCCAGCCATAGAAGAAGGGCGTGCGGTTCACGAATGCGGTGCGCGGGTCGCTGTAAGTTTGCGAGCCAGAGGTCATATTTGCGTCGTCGAATCGGGGAAAGGCCGGATGCTAGCAGCCGGCAGCCAGATATTGTTGCTCAGAAATGGTTGTTCCCGCTGGTACAGTTATTATCTGGTTCCCTTCTGTCACATATGGGTCCGACTACAGGCCAGGATCCGGCTTTGTGGCGAACCTGGGCCGGTTCAATCGCAATCTTCGGAAAAAGCAGCTAACGCAAAATGTCACCCGACTCAACTTCTTTCGACGCCAGGCGGTCATTCGAAACCGCAAACGGCACAGTCAACTACTACTCGCTGGCGGTCCTCGAAGACGCGGGCCTGATCGATATCGCGAAAACCCCCTATTCGATCCGAGTGCTGCTTGAAAATGCGCTGCGAAAAGCCGACGGGGGTCCGGCGACCGGCGATCACGTGAAGCTTGTGGCCTCGTGGCGACCCGATGCAAAACCTGCCGTCGAATTTCCCTACATGCCCGGTCGGGTCGTGCTGCAGGACTTCACCGGGATTCCGGTCGTGGTCGACATCGCGGCAATGCGTGACGCAGTCTCGAACGCAGGGGGCGACGCTTCGATCATCAATCCGGTCGTTCGTTCGGACCTGGTCATCGACCACTCGGTCCAGGTCGATTACTTTTCGAGTTCGGGCGCACTTGCCATGAACATCGAGCGGGAGTTTGAACGAAACAACGAGCGGTATCAGCTGCTGAAATGGGCGCAGGGTGCGTTCGACAATTTGAAAATCATTCCGCCGGGCGCAGGCATCGTTCACCAGGTGAACCTCGAGTTCCTCGCCGAAGTTGTACTTTCCGAGGAATCAGATTACGGCCGAGTGGCCTTCCCCGACACATGTATCGGCACCGACTCCCACACGACCATGGTCAACGGCCTGGGTGTGCTCGGCTGGGGCGTCGGCGGCATCGAAGCCGAGGCCGTGATGCTCGGACAGCCCTACTACATGGTCGTGCCTGAAGTCGTCGGCGTTCGTTTGAGCGGAACCCTGCCTGAGGGCGCGACCGCCACTGATCTCGTGCTCGGAATCGTCGAGGTACTGCGGGCGGAAGGAGTGGTCGAGAAGTTTGTCGAGTTTTACGGTCCGGGCCTCGCCGCGTTGCCGGTGGCCGACCGGGCGACGATTGGCAACATGGCCCCTGAGTACGGCGCCACGTGCGGGTTCTTCCCGATCGACGACCAGACGCTGAAGTACCTGCGCGACACGGGCCGGGATGACTCGGTGGTTGAGCTGGTAGAGAAGTACGCGAAGGCCAACTCCTTCTTCTACGACCCGGCAAATGAGCCGGACTACACAGTTTCACTCGAATTCAATCTCGATGCTGTCGTTCCGTCCATGGCGGGCCCGAAACGTCCGCAGGACCGCATTGCGCTCAGCGAAGTCGGCTCAAACTTCGTTTCGTCCTTCGAGGATGCCTCGCCCGATATGCATGAGATCGACATCGATGGCGAAAAAGGCAGCATCGGGGACGGCTCTGTCGTGATCGCCGCGATAACCAGTTGCACAAACACATCAAACCCGTCGGTGATGGTCGGAGCCGGACTCCTTGCCCGCAATGCCCGAAATCTTGGATTGACCAGCAAGCCCTGGGTGAAGACGAGCCTTGCCCCCGGGTCGACGGTGGTGACCCGATATCTCGAGGCGGCCGGCCTGAACGAAGACCTGGACGCGCTGGGTTTCAACACGGTCGGATACGGCTGCACTACCTGCATCGGTAATTCCGGCCCGCTGCCGCAGGCTGTGTCAGATGCGGTAAACGACCACGACCTGACCGCCGCTGCCGTGCTGAGCGGAAACCGCAACTTCGAGGGGCGCGTGCACCCGCAGGTGCAGGCTAACTACCTCGCTTCGCCTCTCCTGGTCATTGCCTACGCACTGGTCGGACAGGTCGACGTCGACCTTGTTCACAGCCCGATCGGGCAGGACAGGCAGGGCGGCGATGTTTTTCTGAAAGACATCTGGCCTTCGCAGGCTGACATTGCGGACACAATTGCAGAGTCGCTTACCGCCGACATGTTCAGAGAGCAGTACAGCCAGGTGTTTGACGGGTCGTCCGAGTGGCAGGCCCTTCCGGCCCCGACCGGGCTCAAGTTCAACTGGGACCCGCAGTCGACCTATGTTCAGGAGCCGCCTTACTTCGAAGACTTTGGCGATGAGCCGACGGTGAGATCGGAGATCGTGGGAGCGAGGGTGCTTGTAGGGCTCGGTGATTCGGTCACGACCGACCATATCTCGCCAGCCGGCGCAATCCCGCCAAGTGCGCCAGCCGGTCAATTCCTGCTCGGCAACGATGTCCCGCGCCGGGAGTTCAACTCATTCGGGTCGCGTCGCGGAAACCACAACGTGATGGTCCGCGGGACGTTTGGGAACATCAGGCTCCGCAACAAGCTGACGCCCGAGCTTGAAGGCGACTGGACTATCCACCAGCCCGACGGCGAGCAGATGCGCATTTTCGAGGCTTCTGAGAAGTACCTTCAAGAGGGCGTGCCGCTGATTATCCTGGCCGGTAAAGAGTACGGGACAGGAAGTTCGCGCGACTGGGCGGCGAAGGGTCCGATGCTTTTAGGGGTGAGGGCTGTAATTGCCGAGAGCTTCGAGAGGATTCACCGTTCGAACCTGATCGGCATGGGTGTTATTCCCCTGGTATTCACGAACGGCGACTCGGCCGACTCGCTGGGGCTTGACGGGACCGAAACATATGACATTCCCGGTGTTGCGAATTCAGTGGTCCCGGGTTCGACGATCACTGTTACCGCGACATCTGATGGTGGCAACGCGACGACTTTCGAGGTGCTGGTGCGTATCGATACCGGCATCGAGAACGAGTATTACCGCAATGGCGGTCTGCTGCCGTACGTGCTGCGGCAAATGATGGCCGACGGATAGCGTTAGCTCGTCACCGGACTCTTGTCCGGGAGGCGGGTCATATCTTTGAGGTCGACGACCGGGGACTTTTCATACAGATAGCAGGAAGTCGCCCTGTCGGTCGCAGTCTTAAAGTACGGTGGGGCGGTCTCCACGCATACGGTCATTGCATGAGGGCACCGGTTTGCAAACTTGCAGCCGGCAACATTGAGCGTGTCGGCGAACGGGGAATCCTGATCGGTGTGGGATCCGAGCCACTTCTGGTCGGGGTCTGCCATCGGTATCGACCTGATGAGAAGCCGAGTATACGGATGCTCAGGTTCCTGGACCACCGACTCAACGTCACCGACTTCTGCCACCGACCCTTTATAAAGCACGATGATGCGCTCGCTGATTTCGTAGGCCGTGGTCAGGTCGTGAGTTATATACAGAATCGAGATTCCGAAATCCCGGTTTAACTCGCGCAGGTTCTCCAGCACGGTGGCCCGTAACGAGGCGTCGATCATGGAAACCGGCTCATCGGCAACTATGACTTTCGGGCGCATCAGGAGCGCACGGGCAACCATGATCCGTTGACGTTGCCCGCCGCTAAGCTGGTGTGGATAGCGGCCAAGGGTGTCTTCCGGGAGAAGTCCTACGCCACGCAGGGTGTTCTCCAGCAGATCACGCGCCTCTTCCGGGGACTGCGCAAGTTTGAACTTCCGGATTGGCAGGTTGAGGGCGTGATCGACTTTATAGAACGGATTGTAGACTTCGAAGGGGTCCTGAAATATCACCTGCACGTTCCGCCGAAAATCTTTGCGTTCCCTACGCGTGAGGGTAGTGATGTCCTTGCCCATGTACATCACCCGACCGGTGGTGGGTCGCGTAAGTCCAAGAAGCAATCTTGCAAGTGTCGTCTTCCCGCTGCCGCTTTCCCCAACGAGAGCGGTTATCGATGGACGCTCTGCGTCTATCGTCATCGAGAAATTTTCGAGGGCTGTGATCCTGTGGCGATTGAAAAGTCCACCGCCGAAGATTTTCGTTACGTTTTCAAGCTTTAGCAGGGATTCCATCTTGCTTTTCGGTCTCTCCATACAGGTGGCACGCTGTCCATTGGTCCGCCCGCACTTTTTCCAGCGGAGGAGTTATCGTGGAACATTGCTCAATCGCTTTCGGGCAGCGGGGACGGAAGGCGCAGCCTGCCGGCAAGTCGAGTAGAGAGGGCGTAATGCCAGGGATTCCCCTGGGCCGGCGTGTCCGCGTCAGCTTGGACTCCATTGATGGCAAACTCTCGACGAGCAACTGGGTGTAGGGATGGAGCGGGGACAAAAGTATGTCGCGGACGGTGCCCACCTCGACAAGCTTGCCGGCATACATGACACCTATCCGGCTGACGACCTGCGCCATGAGGCCCATATCGTGGCCAATCATGACCAGGGACGCACCCAGCTCCTCCTGCAGCCCGATCAGTGTTTCCATGACCTGCATCTGAATGACCACATCGAGAGCGCTGGTGGGTTCATCGGCGACTATCACCTTGGGGCCCATCGATATGGCGATGGCGATCGTCACGCGCTGCTTCATGCCGCCGCTCAACTCGTGCGGATACATGTCGGCCACCGACGGTTCAAGCCCAACCCGTTTTAACAGGTCTGCAATACGTTCATTGAGCACATGTTTCGGGCTGTTTACCCCGTGGTCCCTGAGGCCGTCGATGATCTGGTTGTTTACGGTTGCCACTGGGTTCAACGAGTTCATGGCTCCCTGTGGGATCATTGACAGTTCGGCCAGCCGGACTCTCCGCATCTGCTCTTCAGAAAGAGAGAGTAAATTTTTTCCGGCAAGATGCACTTCGCCGCTTTCGATTACACCCGGGGGCTTGATCAGCCTCAGCAGGGCGAGCGCCGTTGTGGTTTTGCCCGAGCCAGATTCTCCTACCAGGCCGAAACGCTCTGAAGGCATGAGCGAGAAGCTAACGCCATCAACAGCCCGCACCTTTCCTTTTGGCGTCTGGTAAGAAACTCGAAGGTCTTTGATTGTGAGGACCGGTTCGCTCAACCATGACTCCTCAATCGGGGGTTTGCGATTTTATCCAGACCGGCGGTTATGAGGTACAGGCCAATGAAAACCACCCCGAGGGTGATGATGGGAGGTGCCCACCACCAGTAGAGGCCCCGCAGAGGTGCGGAGTAGAACAACGCCCAGTAAACAGTGTTTCCAAGAGTCGGGACGTTCTGCGGTCCAAGTCCGAGTGCGTCCATGCCGACGGTGGTCAGTATTGCGATTGCGACGGTGGCAGCGAAACTCGCGGCCAGGTAGGGGAGAAGGTTGGGTAATATCTCGAGGAAGATAATCTCAAAGCGGTTCGCTCCGGACAACTCGGCCACGGAAACGTATGCGCGCTCCCGCATGGTCAGAACCTGCGCGCGGATGGTCCGAGTGGGCAACATCCACGAAACAGAGGCTATGACAAGCGCTTGGACGTTGATACTGACCGGCCCGGTGAGGCTTACAGCGACCACTACCAGAATTAACAGGGCCGGAATTGTGATGAGTATGTCGGCCAGTCCCTTGAATACGGTGTCCACTATACCGCCGTAAAACCCGCCGACGAACCCCAGGACGATACCGATCCCCATGCCGATCGTAGCTGCCATAAACCCCACCTGGAGCGTGAGAGGGGTTCCGCGCAACATGACGGCGAGCACGTCCCGCCCCATGCTGTCGGTACCCAGCAGATATTCGCGTGACGGCGCGATATCGAGTGGGGTCGACCCCGCCCGTGAAAGATCGGGGTCCATGAAACGCGAGCCGATGACGCCTACAAGAATAACCGTCAACAGTAGGGCAAAGCCGATGAAGAGAAGAGGGTAAAGCTTCATCAGTCGCCCAACGTGGTTCGCGAACCGCCTGCTTCTGGCGACGGGTGCTGCTGTATCTTGAATCAAGCGGTCTTAGCCCTTCGCATAGGTGATCCGCGGATCAAGTCGTGGATACGTCAGGTCGAGGATCAATGTGGCAATGGCAATGCCCAGGATTGTGAGATACACAATGCCGTAGAGCAGGGTGAAGTCGAAGTTCCTGATGGCCTGGACGAGCATGCCCCCGATTCCCGGGTAGCTGAAGACGACCTCTACGAGGATGGCCCCGGAAACAATGTGGCCCAGGGACAGGGCCAAGGCAGTAATTTGCGGGAGCATAGCGTTACGCATGCCGTACCAGATAAAAAGCCGCCAGCCTTTCAGACCTTTGGATTCCGCCAGGAGCATGTAATCTTCGCCCATGGTCATAGTCATCATGCCGCGCATACCGATGGCCCAGAATCCTATGCCTGACAGTACTATCGAGGCGGCCGGCAAAATCGAATGCCGAACCGCATCCCATAAGAACGCGGAACTCCATTGAGGCGTGGAGCCAATGTTGTAACCGCCTGAGATGGGGAATATCTGCCATGAAAACGCAAAGAGATATATCAACCCGATTCCGATGAGGTAATACGGGATTGCCGAGAGGCCCATGAAAGGAGGGGCCACGACCTTCACGAATGCTGGCGCCCGCGGCCAGGCCAGAACCGCGCCGAGCAGTACCCCAATCGTGAAGTTCATAAAGGTCACGACCGTGAGCAGGACTATTGTCCAGGGCAGCGCCTCGCGGATTATACTGCCCACCGAAGTCGGGAAGAATGCGATCGAGAACCCGAAATCGAATCGCGCGGTGTTCCACAGGTACCGCACGTACTGCTCGGCGAGGGGCTTGTCGAGACCGAAGCGCTTTTCGAAGTTTTTGATCATCGCCTCTGTGTTGCCAACGGAAACGGCACCACGAGAGGCAAGCTGGGCCATTCGCTCCTCAATGGGGTTGACGTCGGCAATTCGCGGCAGGAAGAAGCTGAAGGTCGCCGCTCCCCACATGACGAGAAGGAAGACACCGAGCCGCTTGAGGACGTAACTGGTGGTCACTGAGTGCTACTCCGGGTTCACACAGCGGGGACGCAGCGGAATCCTACGCAGACATCGTCAGGCGTGTCAAGTAAGCATTCCACGGATGTCGTCTGATACCTGGCTTGCCTTGCTTTACGCCCGATTTACGTGGTGCAGTGCACCGTGGACGAGGCCCGGATTCGGGTTCCAGAATCTTTTTGACCCACGGGTTGGAATCGTTGCCAGTCCTGAAAAACCCCCGCTGTTCGGCGAGTTCATTACACGTCATTGCATATTGACAACATGTGACTCGCCGCTCAGAATCCCATTACACCAACCACAGGTACCACGGCAATGCACCCGGAATGGTGTTCCGTGGCTGTGAAGCGTAACTCTGCGACGGAGGTTTCATATGTTTAGTTGGTTTCAGTTGAGCCGGAGAGTCCCGGCACTATTTGGCCTGGCGTTGATGCTGGGCGCCATTTTAATTGCGTGCGGCGGCGGCGACGATGACGTGGCACCCACGGCCACAACGGCTCCAGCTGTCCAGGCGGCGGCGACGGCCACAACGGCTCCAGTAGTCGAAGATGTCGTCCAGACCTTGGATCCTGAAGATATTCCCAGGAACCGCACCCTGATTGTGATGACCGGGGGAGAGAATGGCCGGAACCCCGACTGGCAGAACTTCAACGTCTTTGTACCTGGCGGTGTGGGTGGCTGGCACACAGGCCCGCTCCAGACGATGAATGAACCTCTGATCATGTTCAATGTGCTCACCGGAGGACACGATTTCTGGCTGGCCGAGAGCATGGAGGTGAATGACGACTCTACCGAGTTCACCCTGAAGCTCAGGGAGGGCATCGAATGGGCTGACGGCATGCCGTTCACTGCGGAAGATGTGGCTTTCACGTACAACCTGGTACGGGACAAACAGGATGAATTGACGAATACCGCCGAGATATTCCTGATGGACCGCGCCGAGGTCATTGACCCGCTTACTGTGAAGTTCATCCTGAAGGAAAGCTCACCCAGCTGGTGGGTCACAACACTCACGAGTAACCATGGCGTGACCGAGCAGATCCTGCCCAAGCACATCTGGGAGGACAAAGACCCGCTCACGTTCACCTTCTATGACCCGGACAAGGGATGGCCGTTCGCGACAGGCCCGTACACAATGACGTCGGCCTCAGCAGAGCAAAAAGTGTTCGTGCTACGTGAAGACTACTGGGGAGCGAAGACCGGGTTCAAACCACTGCCCCTGGTGCAAAAGGTGATTTACATCGCCAACCGTGACGAGACGGCACGCGCTCAGATGATGATCAAGAACGAAGTCGATTCCATGTCTATGGTCCCGGTGGATACGCTGCTGGACATGTTCAAGGAAAACTCGAAATTGGTCACATGGAGCAAGCAGGACCCGCCCTACGGATATCTTGACTGGTGCCCAATTGGACTCTTCGTCAACAACTCGGCTGATACGCCGGTTGCCAAGAGCAAGGACATCCGCTGGGCACTCAACTATTCGCTCGACCGGAACAGGCTTGTGGAACTTGCGGAACGTGGGGCTGGCGTCACTGCCCTCCACATGATCACTCCGTATGCCTGGTTCGACCCGTTCGAAGAGAAGCTCAAGCCGATGTACGCGGCGCGCAGCCTCGACGCAAACCCGCACCCTGACAAGGTGATTCAGTTGATGGAGGGGCAGGGCTACGCCAAGGACGACGATGGCTACTGGATGAAGAACGACGAGCGGATCGTGATGAACATCGGGTTCCCATCGTGGCTCGCACGGTACGGCGTGCACCTGGTGCGCCAGCTAGAGGACGCTGGCTTTGACGCCAGCATGGACCAGAGCCCCGGAGCCGGTGCAAAGTTCGGGCGTGGCGAGGACGACTATTCGTTTGGTTGCAAGGGCCCGTCCGGCGTGCTGGGCATGGACCCTTACTACATGCTCTCTCTGTACTCCTCAGCGACATACAGGGACATTGGCGAACCGCCGATCAACCCGTGGGCAACCGCCAGGTGGCAGAACGCCGAGTTCGATGCCATTGTGGGCCAGATGTCGACCCTGGCCCCGACGGACCCCAAGACCGCGGAGTTGTTCACAGATGCGATGGAGGTCTGGTTCGATGAACTGCCGGATATCTATATCTCGCAGTTGATCATCCGTCACCTTGGCAACGAGGAGTACTGGACCGGGTGGTCGTCGAAGGACGACAACTACGGCTTCCTGCACCCGTGGCAACAGGAGTTTTTGAAGACGATGTTCAATCTAAAACCGACCAAATAGCGCCGACTCTGATTGAAATCGTGGAAATGCGCACCGCCTGTTGCCTGCAGGCGGTGCGCATTTTTTTCGGTTGAACGCGGGCCTGGTCCGTATGCCGAAAATGCCGTGGGCATGCGGGCGATGGCATGCACAAATGGTGAAGCCGTATACGCAGACGCCGGACAGTTTCGCCAATTTACTCCCGAAGCCACATCGAGAAACCAGGCGTTCTCCCAGCCCAAAATTCACGATTCGTGCACGCGCCCGGCGCTGAACATCCAGCCGTAGCGGTACCAAATCGCAGGGTTAATCTGGCGGATTATCGAACATGCGACCTGCCGCCCCTAGCGCCCGGACGCGTTGCCCCAGCGGTCGGATCTCGATGTGATTAACTCCTGGCGGAGTATGTCGCCCAGGTCGTCGTAGCGCCATTCGAAACCTGAAGCGCGCAGTATTTCAGGGAATGCCCGCTGGCTGTAAAGCATCATTTCGTCGCCCATTTGCCCGAAAACGAGTTTGACGACCGGTGCCGGCACGTTGAACCAGGCTGGCCGGGAGAGCGTTTTGGCCATCAGCCGCGTGAACTCCTCGTTGCGCACGGGGGTTGGTGCGGTGAAGTTTACGGGGCCGGATATTTCTTCTTTCCCCAATATGTAAGACAGTCCGTTCACCACATCGACAAGCGATATCCAGGACCACCACTGACGACCATTGCCAAGCTTCCCGCCGAGTGCAGTCTGGAAGGGCAACCGCAACTTGCTCAACAGACCACCCTGCCTGGAGAGGATCAGGCCGAACCTTGCATGTACTACTCGAATTCCGGCCTCCCTGGCGCTGTCGGGTGCAGTCTCCCATCGCACGGCGGTCTCAGCGAGGAACCCGTCACCGGGCGGTGAATCTTCGGTGAGTGGTTCTTCACCACGGTCGCCGTAGTAGCCGACTGCCGACGCCACGATCAACACATTTGGTTGCGCCGACATGCTGGCAAGCGCCTGCGCCAGGAGGCGCGTTGACCGCACCCGGCTCTCTCGTATCTGCAGCTTGCGATCGGAACTCCAGCGACTACCGAAGATCGGGACGCCGCCGAGGTGAATCGCAGCGTCTATGCGCCCGAGGGTGGCGGAGTCGAACGCACCATGTTCCGGATCCCATTCGATTTCCGTGTTGCGCGCGTTCGGGTTCGGGCGGCGCCTGACAAGTTGGACAACCTGGTGGCCATCGTGCGTGAGGGTGGCAATTAACTCCCTGCCGACCATCCCCGAACCACCCGACACGAGAATTCGCATGCGGCTCCTGTCGCAAATATAAATAGATGCCCGGATATTCTATTTCACGGGCTGGCATTTTTTGCGACTGGCGATCGCAGCGCCGACTGACTTTGATTCTCAGTCGGCCAGCTCCCGGGTCGAAAAGCATCAAGGCGCTACAGATTTACGGGTCGGAGCAGTGGTCGATCATCGCCGGGGCGTCGCTTGCCTGCCTATCGTCATAAAGATGGAAATACGAATTGTCGTCAGTTCCTGGCATCCTTTACCGTTTCGAGCACTGCCGGGGGCAATGGGAAAACCCAGCCGCGGTTCTGGATGATCGCCTTCGACAGTTCCGGCGGAATGGCCACGATGATCTCAGGCTCAATTGAGAACCGGCCGGTAAAACCACCGATCGCGCTGCGGGCGTGCACTCCCGAGTAGCTCTCGTCTTCGCCATCGACCGCGAACTCGCCGGCGCCGCCGCCGAAAATCGACTGCCAGCGCTGCGAGAACCCGTTCATCACCGCCGGGCCGCCGTTGAAATCCACGTCGGTCGAAACCACCATGCCCAGCGCTTTCACCATGTAGATCACGTCGTTGAGGTCGCCGCCCTCGCCGCCACACGTCAACCCCCAGTGCAGCCGCCTGATCATCGAACTGGCGATCTCTTCGGCAGCTTCCGCGCCTTCCTTGATCCTGTCCGGGTCATCGTACATTTGCCCGGGTCCGCCGCCGGCGCCCGAGAGATATACCAGCCCCGACTCGTGGAAGATGATGCCGCAAATGCCGGCGCCCTTCAGGTCGGTAACATCGGCGTCGAAAGAACCCATGTCGATGTTGAGTTCCTTGATTCGGTCGTAGACGTCGAACTTCCGCTTCAGGTGATCGGGAACTATGGAATTGTCGTAGAACGTGCCCATGCAGGTGCTCCTGTTTAATGCTGGTATTTGCCGGCGGAATTTCGTGACTGCTGGCAATTGCGAACCACGTCACGTGTCGAACAGATCGGTCAGGTATCGAACGGCCGCAGGAAGAGCTTCAGTTGAAGGTACGTCACCACGGGGTTCATAGACGATCGAGATCGGGCCGCTGAAGGCGGCGTTTTTCAGTATCCGAACTATACGCGGGTAGTCGAGCCATTGCTCGTTGCCTGGCACCGCAAAATAAAACTTGGCGCGCACTATTTTTGCCCGGTGCGCGCAGGTTTCGATCGATTCGTAAAGCTCTGGCGATGCGGACGACTCGGGGCTCGCAGACCCGTCTGGCGATGAAACACGCCCGCCCGCGCCGGGTGAACCCTGGAACTGGCCCGTGTCGAGGACATACGACAGCGCGTCGTTGTCTATTTCGTCGAGCATGCGCGTGACCTCTGCACCGGTCGAGGGCGTCGAGCCGTGGTTGTGGTTGTGCAAGAAGACCGTTACTCCGGCCTGCCCGGCGTACTCACAGATCTGCCCGAACTTGTCGCGGACCGCCGCCCAGGTGGATTCGACCGTCTGGTCTCCGACGACCCCGTTGCCGGGCACGCGTATCGAAGTGATCCCGAGGTGTGGCACGGCGTCGATCAGCTTTTTCGCCCGGTCGATCTCGTCTTCGATCGATGAAACCGGAGCCCTGAAGTCGACGATCAGGCCACAGTAGCCGAATTGAATCCCGCGACCCTCGACCTGGTGGGCCAGTTCCTGCAAATAGCGAGGTTCAAAGCTCTTGAGCAGCCGGTCTTCGATGTCGATGCCCGCAATGCCCAGTTCTGTTGCCATGTCGGCAGCCGCGTGGACGCATTCCTCTTTGGCCTCGCCGGTGCCGAAGAGGTCATGGAACGAAAGTGCCTGGAGGTAGATGGGGTGCATGAGAGCTAAAACGCCCGTCAGAGGACCATGATTCGCTTACATTTCGTACCTGGCGAGCAGCGACCGCATGTACCTGTTGGCAAGCGGCACCGCTGCGGACTCGTCAAGTTCGTCCTGACCCTCGAACACAATCGACATCCACCCGTTGAACCCGACCTTTTTTAGAATCGGCATGATCCGGTCGTAATCGAGCCACACCTCTTCGCCGCTCGCGATTCGATAGATCTTCGCCCGGACATGAACTGCCCGGGGTGCGGATGTCTCGATCGACCCGTAGAAGTTCCACTTTGCGTCCTCTTTGCCGCGCTCCCCTAAAGATACGCCCGGCGAGCCAAGGTACTGGCCGGTGTCGAGGATGTGTGAGTAGTACGGGTTGTCGACCTCGTCGAGCAGGCGAATCACCTGGTCACCGGTCGCCGGGATGCAGCCGTGATTGTGGTTGTGGAGCCCGACCACCACCCCCTTCGATTGCCCGTACCCGGCAACTTCCTTAGTTGACGCGACAAGGCGGGGCCACGCCGATTCCTCCGATTCACCTTCCGGCAGCCACGAGCCGAAGGCCCTGACCATCGGGATGCCCATTCTGGCTGCAATGTCGGTCCACTTCTTCATCAGGTCGATCTGCTCTCGCAGCTCGTCGCCGGTCTTCCCAAAATTGTTCGACACGCCGATATAGCACATGTGCAGCCCGCGCTTCAGGCACGCCCGCTTAACTTCTTCGAGGTAGTCGTCGTCGGTCGATGCGAAGTGCGTGAAGTGGAGGTCAACGCCGTCCATCTGCAGTTCATACGCCTTTTCGATGATTTCGAGCATCGTGATCTTGCCGGCGTTGAACGTGTCGCGGTAGCAGAGCGATTGCAGACTGAGCTTGATCATTGAAGAATCTCGATTCGTTTATTTTTCCCGTCGACGGGTTGATGCCGGGTCGAACGGGTGTGCGAGTGTTGCCCGATGGCCTGGCCGGAGCCCGATGGACCGGCCGAGTCACGTGTTCGGGGCGAATGTACCACCGGAACCGGTCTAATCAAGTCGTATACGCATGAAGTTGCCTTTGGGACGCGGGATAAAGGTCGCTTTCTGGCGCTGCGGGGATGACGTAAGCTTTGGCACCACTGAAAGACTGCAGCTTCTTTTATTGGCCTGGTCCGGACAATCGGCATGAAAAAGATCGACTCACACCTGCACGTTTGGGCGCATGATCCCGGTATCTACCCGTACCGAGAGGGTCAGGCAGCGCCCACAGCAAGGGGCGACGCTGAATTCCTGCTTGAGTTGATGGACGACGCGGGCGTCGCCGGGGCGCTGATTGTCCAGCCGATCGTTCACGGGTTCGATCACACCTACGTCGACGACACCCTCGCACAGTGGCCCGACCGGTTTTTCGGCATGTGCCTTGTGAACCCGCAACACGACGACCCGGTCGGCATGCTCGACGATCTCGTGGACCGGGGCTACAGGGGCGTGCGGTTCAACCCCGCTCTGTGGCGGGCGGGCGAAACCATGGCCGGTGACGTTGGACGTGCGCTGTATGCACGGGCCGGTGAACTGGGTGTTGCGGTGGGATTCCTGGTGAGTCCGGAGAACTACGACGAGATCGATGCACTGGCCGAAGAGTTTCCCAACACTGCTTCGATAATCGATCACTTCGGGCACTGCGTCCCGTCGCCCGAGGGTTTCGAAGTCCCGGAGTTCGAGCGGCTGATCTCGATGTCTCGCCATCCGAACCTTCATGTGAAGCTTTCCGAGTTTCCGCGGGCCTCGAACGAGGAGTTCCCATATGCCGACTTGTTTGTGTGGGTGCACCGGCTGATCGATTCGTATTCTGCCGACCGGCTCATGTGGGGCACTGACTTCCCGTTTATCGTCGAGCAGACCGGATACAGTCGCGGATGGGAGATTGCCGACCGAATTGAACCGGCAATCGGGCCGGGACTTGCCGAGGACCTTCTTGGCGGCACCTGCGAGAAGCTGTTCGGCGTTTGGGGCGGGTGAACGCCAGACAGGTCAGCAGGGCAGGTTCGTACAGTGCCGGCCGAACGGTCCTCCCTCCCACGAAGGAGACCTTCTCATAAAGCCATCTCGGCAACGATTCCCGGAACAACACAACGGAATCAGGTGGTAATGATGTGTTCGATTTCGGATTACAACTGACATTTGACTTCCATTACGTATGTCGATGGGGTGTCCGAATTATGAGACAGACTTGCGAGGGGAGGGAATTGAGACGCCTGGAGGGAGTACCGATTGTGCTCCAGATCGCGTCGTGACTCGACGGGCCGAAACCGGATCGAGCGGCCAGCGGCCACCGCCCACCGCCCACCGCCCGGAATGAGACATGGTCGATGGACTTCATGTCGGACGAGCTCTCGGGCGGGGACCGGACCAGGCTCTTTACGTTAGTCGCATCCTTCGACACCGCTCAGAACATGCTTTACCCGTGTGAGTCCTGCGTTCGAGGTGGCAGGTCGATCCCTGGACGGCGTGTTGTTGAGGTCCTGGACCGGGTTGAAGTTGGTCGCGGTCTGCCCAAGACAATTCGTGTCGACCGCAGCACGGAGTTCACCTCGAAGGTGCTCGATCAGTGGGCCTGTGAATCGGTATACGAAGCCAGAGCTGGACTCGGGCGGTACTGAGTTCTACAATGCCAGGCGGCCCCATTCAAGCCCTGGCAGAACGACCCCGGATCAATTTCTACGATAAACCGCTGTTAGCACCCGCAGCGGTCTGATCCATGACACGCGATTCCACTTACAAAACCGGGGAGCACTGTTCAGACGAACGAGACCACCTCATTCACTGAAGGGCATGGAGAGCAACCTCCGGGACGCTTGTTTCAAGTTTGTGACGTTACGTGAAACCACCACACGTGTTCAGAAGTGGTCGTCTCAATACATATTCAGTTGGCTCCCGAGGCAGGATTCGAACCTACGACCCGCTGATTAACAGTCAGCTGCTCTACCACTGAGCTACTCGGGAACGGTTTTTGAGATTGGATACAGCATATAATTAAGAGTTGCTTTGACGCTTACCGCTCTAAGAGCATATGATTATCAACAGCATCTGCTTAAACCAGCACAGTAGGGGCCATGTCCAACCAACCATCCATTGAACAAGATGGCGACCTCACGGTCAATATCCAGAGCTTCCTCCGGCACCTGAAAGCCGAGAACAAATCCCCGGCCACGATTAGCACCTACATCGAGGCGGCAAACCTCTTCGATCGATTCCTCGAAACGGAGGGCCACCCGCGCCTCCTCGCCAGGATCAGGGCCGAGCACGTCGAGCTCTTTATCACCGCGCAGCTCGAGCTCCACAGCCCGGCAACTGCGGCCAACCGGTACCGGTCTCTCCAGTCATTTTTCAAGTGGGCGCTGGCCGAGGGGGAGATCGAGGATGCGAACGACCCGTTCCGGAACCTGAAGTCCCCGAAGGTGCCCGAGAAAATTGTCAGGATTGTCCCCGAAGATGAAATCAGGAAGCTTCTAAAAGCCTGTGCGGGGACCGGGTTCCAGGAGCGGCGTGACCTTGCGATCCTCAGGATTTTTGTCACGACCGGCGCACGAAGAAGCGAGGTTGCGAACCTCAGGGTTTCCCTTGACGATCCCCTTCAAAATGACATCGACCTTGACATGGGCGTCGCAAGGCTTCTGGGCAAGGGCGCACGCGAGCGAATGATCCCGCTCGATCCAAAAACCGTCATGGCAATCGACCGCTATTTGCGGGTCCGCTCGAAGCACAAGATGGCGAAGTTGCCGTTCCTCTGGCTCGGAAAAAAGGGCAGGCTCACGGTCGACGGCATCAGGCAATTGCTCGAACGGCGGTGCGAGCAGGCCGGGATT
>JADFLG010000018.1 GCA_022564545.1 Chloroflexota bacterium
GAGGGCGCCGAGCAGCCCTCGGCCATCGCTCACCGGGACAATGTCCCGACTCTGTCCAGATTCTTTGGCAAAGAAACCACCGCCGCTATTAAGGAGCAGTTGCGGCCGGCTGGGAGGCTTCGTCTTATCCTGGCCATGAATGTCCTGGCTCATACGGACAACATCAATGTGTTCCTGCCTGAAGTCGCTTCCCTGATGGAGCCGGACACGGTGTTCGTGAGCCAATCCCACTGGCTGCCAGCGTTGCTCAACAAGTTTGATATCAACTGCGCGATTCGGTTCTGGTCCGCGTCGATCCAGGCCTCTCTATCCGGGTAACGGACGTCGAGGGTCTGTTTTTTGGCCTGAAGAATCGGGTCGAATGCGGTCCGGAGCTCCTCAATGAGGTCCTTCACTTCGAACGACTGCTTGTTCAGCGTTAACGTTCCGCGTTCGAGACGAGACACGTCCAACAAATCGTCGACCAGCACATCGAGCCGTCTTGCGCTCCGTTGCATAACCTTAACCTGCACAAGTTGCCGTTCCGTCAGGTTGGAATCGCGGTTCTTGACAAGGATGTCGGCAAATGCCGTCAGGCTTGTAAGAGGTGTTTTCAACTCGTGCGACACAGTAGAAAGGAACACGCTTCTCTCTTCGTTAAGTCGTTCAAGGTCTCTGCTCCTCGCCTCGCTGTCCGCCCGGTCTTTCTCTGCCTGCAGCGCAGCTTCGTGCGAGCGGGCATTCGATATTGCACCGGAGACCTGGTCTGCCAGCTGGTCTGCCAGATTCAGGTGCTCGGTCGTGAACACGTCATCTCGTTCACTCCCCAGGTACAGGCAGCCGAAAATGGCGTTTCGAGATGTAAGAGGTACGCAAATTATTTCTTTTTGATTTTCATCCACGCTCGCCGGTAATTGCGATGTTTGATCCGAAACAGGTCTGCCGGAATCAGCTGCTACCAGAATTGCCTGTCCGGCCGCAACTGCTTTCTCCACAATGGTCCCTGTTGCGTTCACACCGGCATTTCTGGCCGTAAATGGCAGATCGAATCCGTGCCAGTAACGGAGCGTCACGACGTGCTCGTCAGGGTCGAAGTCGGCATAGCTGAATGAGTCGAACGGGATTAGCTTCTTCGCCAGCACGGCAAATCTGTCGAAGAACTCGCTCGCATCCAACGACGATGAGACCGCCCGTCCGATCTCCGCGAGCGTGCGCCTCCGTTCGGCGTCGCGTCCAAGCCTGGCGGCCAGTTCGGAATTGACAACAGCTCCGGCGACCTGCGCCGATATCTCTTCGAGTAACCTGATTTCCCGCTCACCGTACGCGTTGGATTCCGAGGTCGAGATCATCAGGCGGCCGATGACCTTCTCCTGATACCTGAGCGCGGTGGCAGCCAACGACTTTGATCCGGCGTCCAGAACGTTCTGAATCACCGAGTAACGCGCTGCCATCTCGGCTTTGTTGTGATCGCCGACGTTGATGAACAATTGGCCGGCAACTAACAGCTCCATCGGGTTCCCGGCGACCGGAGTGTATACGGCCGGGTGTTGTCCGTTTCCGTCGACACCCCAGCCGTACGATTCTATGTAAGCGGTCCCGTCCTCGCTCATAAGCGTGATGGTAATCCGATCAGCGGGTACGAGTTCGCGTACGGCATCTGCGAACTGTCCGAAAACGTCATGCAAATCCTGTGTCGACGTAACGATGCGGGAGACCGAGGCGAGCATCGTCCGCTCCTGTACCTCTCTCTGGACCCGGGCATAAAGCCGGGCGTTTTCGAAAGAGGGTGATATGAGGGAAGCGACCCTTTCGAGCAATATCAGATCGTCTGCGTCGAAAGCGTCCTCGACGGCGCTGCGCAGGCTCAACCACCCTGACGGGTTTTCGGGGTCGCCCAGCGGGACCTGCAACCAGGACCGAAGACCGGTCACGGCAAAGCGGCCCTCGGCCTGTGTCAAAGTTTCGGGCTTCCCGGCGAGCGATGTACCTGACAACGACCTTGAGGAATACCCAAACATCTCTGTAGCCGTAGTGCGGCTTCCCACTCCGTCATCCGGATTCGAGTGGCCGCTCACGAACACCCTCTCAGCCAGGTCGGTGCCGGGTACTCTGACCGTTACGGCCAGGCGGTCGAACTCGAACAGAACGGGCAGTGAACTTTCCAACAATTCATAAACTTTGTTGATTTCGTGTTCCTTGGCGACCAGGGCGCCCAGCTCGTCAAGGAGTATGTATTCCTTCGACCGCCGTTCCTGTTCGCTTACATCCTTAATGGTGCTGAGAACGATATTCTCGGAGGTTTCGGTAAGCGGGCTCAGGCTGATCGCAACCGGGACGATAACGCCGTCTTTCCGAAGGAGCCCCAGGTCTTGCTTGGCCCCCATTTCTCGTGGCGCGGGCGCATGCTGATAGTTGGCCATGTTCCTGCGGTGGGTGGCCCGCCGTGATTGTGGTACGAGAATTTCAATCCTTTGCCCCACCAGTTCATCGCTTAAAAAAGCGGTCAACTCTTCGGCTTTCGAGTTGACGAACCTGATCCGACCTTCGCCGTCGACCGCGATGACCGCATCCGGCATCGCCTGAAGAGCGGCCGCGGTGGTCTCGTCGGGGAAAGATGATGATGACATCTTGGCGAAATCGGTAACTTATGTTGCGGGCACTGTTCGCTTACAGTTACCGATGTTATCGGGTGGCTCGGTACCCGGCCAACTTGTCCCTCACACTGGTAAACGCAGCTTATTAACAAAAATATCATTGGTGCGATTTCGAGCGTCAAGGGCGAAATCCCCACACGCGTTGCAGGGATTACATAGTGTGGCACCTACATGACATCTGTTACTGCCATGTTGGGCGTCGTGGTGCACGGAGTAAAGGACCACAACAATTGCGGCATACACTGGCCTTGAAATTGCCGTAAAAACAGGCAGCGTTGCCGGGGAGCGGAACAACAACAGACCGCGCCAAGTGCCGGGTTCTCCGTGGGTTTGATACCACTCATGCTCCGGGGGCGTCGCAAACCTGAACCCTGTGCCCCTTCGCCGGATTTTTTTGAGCACCGCCAGACCAGGTGGTTCCCAACCGCCCCGGCAGGCCTGCAAATTTGGCACCGGAATTTCCCACCGCACGCATCCGGTCATGCAGGGCGGGAAGCCCACCGCGTCGGCGAAAAATAAGCCGTTCAGGCAGGTGCCAGAAGTTATATTTGTCGGAACCCGGTACCCGATTCGCAACGACACCGATTACGAAGTCCTCGCCCAGCCTGGCGTGAACCACATCACGGATATCCGCCGGGAAGCGCCGATAAATGGACTGCCGACGTACTGAGCGCGTACCGGGAAAAAATCGAGTCGTAGGGTACTAAAGTCGACATGGTCGCCATGCCGATCGGCACGAAGCCGGAAGAAAGCCCGTCGCCCAACATCACGCTCGGCATATCGCCCGACAGAAACCGCGAAATCGAGGTTTGCCTGAACATCGTCAGGGCCTGTGCCGAATCTGGAATTCCTGCGGTCAAGTATCGGCTGTTCATCATCGATATGACCCGTTCCCGGCCCGGTCGAGGCGGTGCCATGCGGTCGAGTTTCCAGTGGGACGAGGTCGACAGGAACGAGCGTCCCGGGATCTGGGGTGACGTCTCGGCCGACGAGTACTGGGAGCGGACCGACTACTTCCTCGAACGGGTTGTCCCGGTGGCTGAAGAGTACGGGGTGAAACTTGCCTGCCATCCGCACGACCCTCACACGCCCGACGGTTACCGCGGTGTCAGCCGGGTGCTGGGCACGGTCGATGGCATGAAGCGGTTCGTGCAGATGCACGCAAGTCCGATGCACGGCCTGAACTTCTGCCAGGGTACGACTTCGGAAATGCTTGAGGACCCTGGAAAAGAGATATTTGACGTGATTCGCTGGTTCGGCGAGCGGGACAAGATATTCAACGTCCATTTCAGGAACATCGCCGGCAGGAAGCCGGCTTTCGAAGAAACGTTTCCTGATGAAGGCGACATTGACGTGATCGTGGCGGCGAGTGCGTACAGGGAATCCGGATACACGGGGATGTCGATGCCCGACCACACACCGGAAATCGCCGGTGAAAATGCCGGCACAGTCGCGTTTGCCCACTGCTATGGATACATCAGGGCCGTTCTTCAATCGATAGACGCGCTCGTCGATTAGAAAGGCGCGTTCGTGGCTTCGCCAACGACGTGGACGTAGCTTTGCCAGCGACGCGAACGAGGCTTCGCCAGCGACGCGAATGGGACCGGTTCGCTAACATGGCGAACGCGAACTTGTAAGCCGCCGAAGTGCAATCAATTCCTGGAGCGTTTCTTGACCATCAAGACCAACCTCAAACACCGCATTGGAAATGGCGAGATTTCGATCGGCGCCACCGTTCCCATGACGGCCACCAAGAGCCAGATAGAAGACATCATGGGCAGCAGCGACTATACGTTCCTGTCGACCGACAGTCAGCACGGGCCGTTCGACGAACAACTGCTGGTCGAATTCTGCGATGCCGCCGCACAGGTCGGCGTGCCGGTGGTCTTTCGAATCAAGCACACGTTCCATTCGTACCTGGTTGGAAATATTCTCGATCTCGGGCCCTCAGGCGTCGAGGTCCCTCAAACCGAAACAGCCGAGACCGCGCAGGAGGCACTCGATTACTTCTACTATCCGCAGGTCGGCAAACGCTCGTGGGGAGGGGCAGCGCGGGCCAACGTCAACGAACACCCGGACCGCCTTGAGTATGCTGACTACTGGAACGATTTCGGCGTGCTGTGGCTGCAGATCGAATCGCTCAGCGCAGTGACCCGCGCCAGGACGTTTGCTAAGCAAGGTGTAGCCTGCCTTTCGTGGGGCCCTGCCGATCTGTCTTTCGACCGGGAAACGAACCCGGAGCACCCGCTCAAGACCGACGACGATTGCATCCGGCACGTCGTAGAGCTGCTGGAAGGGAGCGAAACGAAGCTCTGCATTCGCAGTTACGAGCCGGAGTTGCGCAACAAGTACCTGGACATGGGTGCGACCGTGCTGCTTGAACGGCCCGGCGTGTGACGAAGAATGAGGCGGATTATTTCAATATGCCATGACCCGCACGCACCATCCGCAGGGAATTGTGCACAGCCCGGGCCGTCGGCATCCCGCCGCTTATTACACCACACATGTTGATGCTCGAAACATCGTCGTTCGTCGCAGCAGCCACTTTTGTCGCGGCAGTGGTCGCGCTCGTAATGACGCCGTTGCTATGGAACCGGAGGCAGGCCCCCGGAGCAGTATCGGTAGTGTGGTTGATGATCGCGGCTGCGGTCTGGTCTGGCGGGTACGGGATCGAGGTCCTGCTGGACGGTCTCGACGACAAGCTGCTTCTTGTGCCTGTCCAGTATGTCGGCATCACGACAGTCCCAGTTTTCTGGTTTATCACCGCTGCGCAATTGACGGGTCGTATTCGCACCTTCACTCCCCGCCTGTTGACCGTGATGCTGATCGTTCCCGCGGTCACGGTAATACTGACTGCGACAAACAGTTCGCACAATCTCATGTGGAGCGACGCATTCATCGTCGGGGAGCCGGGCAGTCTCTCACTTGAGTTCATACGCGGGACCTGGTTCTGGATTTCTTTGGTTTACTCGTACATCGCCTTCTTTGCCGGGTTCGGCTTCCTCCTGTACCGGGCGTTCGCTGAAACGTCGATGTTCCGGGGCCAGATGATTGCGGCCATCGTTGCCGGAACAATTCCGCTGGGCGCCAACCTTCTGTTCGTGACTGAACTTAGCCCGCTGGGTGTTTTCGACCCGACGCCAATGTCGTTCGCTGCATCAGGCGCGATCATCGCATTTAGCTATATCCGGTTCAAGTTGTTCGACCTGGTACCGATCGCCGTGGACATCCTTGTCGAGCGCATTCCCGACGCGATGTTTGTGCTCGATTCGGAGGGTCACATAGTCGATGCCAACCCGGCGGCCGAAAGAATGATTGCCCGTGGCGGCAAAGGACTGATCGGCAGGCATTTGTGCGACGCGCTCCCAGGCAACCTGGCAGTTGACCACGAGCTCTGCTCAGGAAGTCCGGCTGCAGTAAACCGCGATGTCGTTATTGAAGATCCGACAACACTTAAACCGGTAGTTTATTCGCCGACGGTAACAGCACTTTCGGACAATGCCAGTGATGCCAGAGACACCAAAAATACAGGGGATACAAGAGGCAAGGGACCTGGCGGGCGACTGGTGATTCTTCGTGATGTAACGGAGCAACGAAAAGCGTCCGAAACACTGCGGCGGCTCGCAAGAATCACGACTGTAAACGCGATTACTACCGATGTCGCAGCGGTGCATGATGTCGAGTCGATCATGGACACTGCGACATCGCGGCTCGCCGATCTGTTGCCTGCTGCCCACGCATGCGGGTTGTTGCTGGACCCCGACTCTGGTGAATTCGTGGTCGTCAACGTTGCGGGGCCGCACGAACCGCCGCCGCTCAGGTTGAATTCCAGAACGTCCGATTCAGTCATTCTTACACCCGGGCCGTTTGGTGGGGACCACGACCTGTCGAACGTCGCAGTGCGTCTCGACGATTTCGCGTACAGGTTCGCGGCTTCCGGACTTCACTCAGTCGTGGGGCACACACTCTCAGCAAACGGAGAAACGTACGGGGCGATCATCGTCGCCAGGGCAGACGTAGGCTCCCTTGGACCCGCCGAAGTCGAGTTGATGAATGCCGTGGGCGCATCGGTCGCACAGGCAATTTATGGTGCCAGGTTGGTCGATGACCTCAGATCGATGAACGTGGAGTTGGTCGAATCTCGGCAACAGATCATGAGGCAGGAACGTTTAAAGGCCCTCGGGCAGATGGCCGGTGGTATCGCACACGACATCAACAACGCCCTGTCCCCGGTGGTTGGCTTTTCCGACATGCTCCTGCAACAGTCGACGGACCTTGACGACCACTCCAAAAAACTGCTCCAGCTAATCCGCCTCGGAGCCCTGGACATATCTCGTATTGTCGAGCGGATGCGCCAGTTGTACCGCAACCGCGAGGCGAATGAAATCGAGGTCGAACCGGTCGACATCAGGCAGATTGTGCGCGAAACGATCGAGCTTACACGCCCGCGTTGGCGTGATCGTTCGGGCAACGGGGGTGAGATCAGAATCTCGACAGATTTCGCACGGGTACTGCCGCAGATTCCAGGGGTGGACACCGAGATTCGAGAGGCGCTTACGAACCTGGTGCTAAATTCCGTAGACGCCATGCCGGATGGTGGTCGTATCGTTATCGCCGGGTATGTGCTTCCCGAGCCTGCGAATGGCGACGAAGCATCCCAACCGGAACAGGTGATTATCGATGTGATCGATGAGGGGTCCGGGATGACCCCCGAGACGGCCCAGCGCGCCATGGAACCCTTCTTCACAACCAAGGGCGAGGGAGGGACCGGACTCGGACTGCCGATGGTCCAGCAGGTGATGCAACACCATGCTGGGTCCGTGTCTATCCACGCCCGTGAAAAAATTGGAACGATTGTCCGGCTTTCCTTCCCGGTCGAGGCTTCCACCGCACACCACCGAACGAGGGTCACCGATGACGAGTCGATCGCGCTCGAACTGAAGGTACTTGTGGTTGATGACGAACCAATGCTCAGAATGGTCGTTGAAGAGATGCTGTCGGCAGAGGGTCACCTGGTCACCGTCGCAGTTGGTGGCCCCGAGGCCTCTGAGCTTGTCAGCCAGGCTTACAAGTCGGGGGACCCGTTTGACGTTGTCGTGTCGGACATAGAAATGCCCGTGCTCAATGGACGGATGTTGGCCGAGTTCATCGAATCGGAATCACCAGACACCGACGTGATTTTAATGACCGGTTGGACCGACCGGCAGATCGACGTCGAAACTATTTCTACGCGGGTCGTGGGGCTGTTGAAGAAACCCCCGCGCCTCGCCGATATCACGGCATTGCTGGCGGTGGTCGCCAGAAATGCTGCACCGGCCACCCCACCGGCAGAAGGCGCGGGCGGTTAGAAACTATCTCAAAACTCCGTCTCCCCAGGGAGAGGGAATTATCCACGCATGCCCGCCTATCTAATAACTCGATCCGTAATGTGTTTTGGGATGGTTACTTAGACCGCCAGTTTGGTTCCGGTCAGCACTATCGGGCGGGCCGGTTCACAGCGACCGGTTCGCTACGACCCGGGCGAACTGGGCGAGCCTGGCGACCTCCAGCGGAACCGATCACCACTCGCCCGCTCCATCCGCACCGCCGATACCAGCACGGGATCCTTCGGGCGTTTGCGTAAGCTCGGACGTGGGCGCCAACATGAAGCTCCGCGTGGCACACAGGGGCGTTACCTGGGCGACATTCACAAGCCCCCGTGGGGCACGCCAGGGCACTCAACGGGGCAGGGTGTTGCGGTAGTGGTCCGTGGTCACCGCTTCAGATTGGTCAGGTTTGCGAAAATTGCAGTTGCCACCGTGCCTGTGTCAGGGTCCGCTCGCGCCATTTTCATTGTGAATACTAGGCGGTTTCACTGATGTGGCTCGCGATAGCGGCGATTAGATTGAACAGCATTGATCGGGATCGAAACGAGGTGCCCATCTCTGATCTGACCCGGTCCATCCCTGGATTATCCCGGTTGGGTTGACCAGAAATAGCTGAATAAGGTCAAGGTTCTGACTCATGCGGCAAGAGTTTGTAAACCCGTTCCTCGGGCCGGCGCAATTGGTATGGCAGAAAGAGTTCGGTGTACCGCTCGAAGTCACAGATGCCAAGGCCGTGTCATACCAGTACACCACCGAGGACATAACGGCCATCATTGGGATTAGCGGAAAGCTCCAGGGCAACGTGCTTTACGGCTTCAGCAATTCTGTTTCGACCGAAATCGTTCGCCGAATGATTGGCGAAGACATGGATGCGCACGACCCGATGGCACTTTCTGCCCTTGGTGAAATCGCAAACGTAATCACCGGCAATGCGGCCACCGAGCTGGCAGCCAACGGCTATCCCTGCGACATCAGCCCACCTATGATCCTCGAACCAAGTGGCAGTACGCTCACATCGACGATCCCCAGGCAGATCCTTGTTACGTTCAAGAGCGAGCTGGGCATCTTGACCGCTCGAATCGGACTTACCGAGAACGCTCGATACCAGGAAAAAGCAGCCTGATCGCAGATCACAATCTACTTTCGGAACGAGTCCACAACAGATGCGGACTCGTTTTCTTTTGCCCGTCAGCCAGAGATAAGTGTGGAAACACCTCAGCGCACCAGCACCTCTCTGGGTACGCCATTCGTGGACACTGCCCATCGCCCTCGGTACGATAATTTGCGGCCCCGAACCCTGGGGCTCCACTGTGCAACCCGTTTTCAACGCCAGGCACAGGGACGCGATCGACAAAAGCGAGTGACCGTTCGTGAATATCCACGAGTACCAGGCTAAAGAAATCCTCGACAAATACGGTGTTCCGACGCCCAGGGCCGAGGTAGCTTCGACAGCCACAGAGGCGAAAGACATCGCATCCCGAATCGGCGGCCGTGTAGTGGTCAAAGCACAGGTTCACGCGGGCGGCCGGGGGAAAGCCGGTGGAGTCAAACTCGTCGATACGCCCGAACAGGCCCAAAAGGAGGCCGGCGCGCTTCTGGGTACTCGCCTGGTTACAAAACAGACCGGCGTGGCAGGTGTCCCGGTTGAAAAAGTGATGATTGCGGAAACCCTGGACATCAAGGACGAGCTTTACCTGTCGATCGTGATAGACGGCGATATTGGCGCTCCCGTCGTGATGGCCAGCACCGAAGGCGGAATGGATATCGAAGAGGTGGCCGAAAACGCTCCTGAAAAGATTTTCCGGGTTGCTGGCGACCCGCTCATCGGGCTAACCACCTACCACGCCCGCGACATCGCGCTGGCCCTCGGCGTGCCGGCTGAAGCACTCCGCGCCACGACAAAGCTGATCACCGACCTCTACAGGGTCTTTACCGATAACGACTGCTCGCTTGTCGAAATAAACCCGCTCGTCGTGACCGAAGACAACAGGGTCGTCGCGCTCGATGCCAAGATCACACTCGAAGACGACGCCCTGTTCCGGCACCCCGACCTCGCCAGACTGCGCGATGGCAATCAGCAAGACCCGCTGGAGAGGCGCGCCGATGCTGCAGACCTCTCGTACGTGAAACTCGATGGTGGCCGAGTCGGCTGCATGGTGAACGGGGCGGGCCTGGCAATGGCCACGATGGACATCACGAAGACAGCAGGCGCCGACCCCGCCAACTTCCTCGATATCGGTGGCTCAGCCGATCAGGAGCGTATCGAGGAAGCGTTCAAGATCATCATGGATGACGAAGATGTCGAGATCATCCTCGTAAACCTGTTTGCAGGAATTGCCCGTGCCGACATCGTGGCGCAGGGCATCGTGGCCGCCGCGAAGGAGACAAACGCACAGCTGCCTATGGTCGTAGCGATGCGCGGGACCAATGCCGAGGAAGGAGCCAGGATTCTTGGCGAATCAGGACTCAATATCACGGCGGCTCCCGACCTCGCGGGCGCAGCCGAAGCGCTGAAACATAAGTTGCTCGAACTGGGGGGCGCCAACTAATGGCGATTCTTGTCGGACCCGAAACAAGGCTCCTCATCCAGGGCCTGGGCCGGGACGGCAGCTTCCAGGCGAGTCGGACACGCGAATACGGCACAAACATGGTTGCCGCTGTACATCCCGGTCGGGACGGGCAGAAGTTCGAAGATGAAGTCCCGTATTTCTCGTCAGTGGCCAGAGCTGTTGAAGCGACCGGTGCGAACACCGGCGTAATTTTTGTTCCTGCGCCGTTCGCAATGGACGCGATCATCGAACAGGTCGATGCCGGGCTCGAGCTTGTCGTGTGCATCACCGAAGGTATCCCCGTGCTCGACATGGTCAAGGTCGTGGCTTATATGAAGGGCAAGCCAACCCGTCTGATCGGTTCCAACTGCCCCGGTGTGTTAAGCCCGGCATCGAAAGCCAAGGTCGGCATCATTCCTGGCAACATTGTCAGGCCTGGAAACATCGGCGTCGTCTCGCGATCGGGAACGCTCACCTACGAAGCGATCGCTCAGCTTGTGCAGCACGGTTTGGGCCAGTCGACCTGCGTCGGGATCGGGGGGGACCCTGTGCACGGAACCACATTTACCGACGTGCTGGAGCTGTTCCAGGCCGACGACGAAACCGAAGCGATAGTGTTGATTGGTGAAATCGGCGGCATTCGCGAGCAGCTGGCCGCCGAATACATCAGGCAGCACGTCACCAAGCCCGTTGTGGCGTCAATCGCCGGGCAGTCGGCACCCCGGGGAAAACGCATGGGGCACGCGGGAGCGATCATTACCGGGAAGGCGGCCCTCGCTTCCGAAAAGATCAGGGCCCTGAGCGAGGCCGGAGTCCACGTCGTCGAGTCACCAACGCAAATAGGCGCCATGATGAAGGAAGTGATTGGTTAGCGTGAAATCTCCGCACCCGATCGCCTGAAGGAGTTGGGGTCAGATAGACGGGCGTGTCTGGTTAGTTCCTTCTCCCCGGGGAGAAGGTTGGGTTGTGGGGAAAGTTTTCGACAAACGTGTGGGTGCCATCGAAAACGCGGACTCTGCACAGTGCATATCCCCTCACCGCAACCCTCTCTCACAGGGAGAATGGATTTTGAGACAGTCTTCAAAACGATTCCGTCCATGAAGTTTCCATCGTGAAATTTACCGAACGCTACGTTCACACCGGCGATATCGCGATGAACGTGGCCGAATGGTCTGCGCCTTCGCCTGATGCACTGCCGATGACAATGGTGCTGGTTCACGGCTATGGCTCGAACTGGCATACCTGGGGCCGGGTGACCGATAAGTTTGCGCAGGACTTTCACCTGTATGCGGTCGATCTGAGGGGCATGGGCAGGTCGGGGCGGTTCGGCAAGGGCTCACGTCGGCAAACATGGGCCGACGATGTGGCGCGGCTGATCGGAATGCTCGTCGATCGACCTGTATTGCTGATCGGTCACTCACTGGGTGGCTGGATCACGGCTGCGGTCGCAGCACAGCGCCCCGAACTCGTATCGAAAGCGGTCCTTGTCGAACCATACTCGGGAGTACATTCCGAGGTGCGCAGGCGAGAACGCGTTCGGCGACAGGAGCACCGCGAACGACGGGCGGGACTGATTCGATCGGCGATTACACCGGCTGATCTGGTTCCGTCAGTCAGAGAGCAATACTCTGAAGCCTCTGATGATAGCGTCGAACGAATTGCGAGGATGTGGTTCGAACTGGACCCCGTTCTTGAAACAGACCTCAACAGTTCCTCTGACGACGCGGAATCATTCGACGAGATGTTCAGCGCGATCCAGTGCCCGACGTTGATCATCCGGGGTGCGGTCGAGAGGGGCGGAATCCTCTCCGACGAGGAAGCCGACCGATTGGCCGGCCTGATCCCGGACTCGCGAGCCCTGTATTGGCCCCGAATCGGTCACTCACCCCACATAGCGAGAAACCACGATTTCATCCGTGCAGTAAAGCGCTTCCACGCCGAGTAGCGGACGGTTTTGGATGGTGCTGGCAAGATAGCCGCTTACGCAAAAAACACCAGGCGCACCGCGTTCAGGATTATCGCTCCAAGTATTCCCGCGCCAATATCGTCGAGCATGATGCCCCACCCGCCAGGCAGAGCCTCCAGCCGCCGAATTCCGGCTGGCTTCAGGATGTCCAGTGCCCGGAACATGAAAAACCCGGCGATCAGCCACGGCCAGGTCACCGGCAGGAACGCGACCGTGACCCACATCCCGACCCATTCGTCAATCACGCCGCGAGAGGGGTCGCGGTCATCCTCAGACTCGATGTAGCCCGTGGCCCAGACGCCGGCGACCGTCGTAACGGCGATCAAGGCTAAAAACCAGAGCGAGTCGCCGTTTCCTGCGGGCTCAAACGCCACGGAATCAAGCAGCCAGTAAAAGATCAGCGCCGCTGCCGTGCCCACGGTTGCCGGAGCGATGAACGGCCAGCGCCCGGAGCCAAGCCCGGTCGCGATGGTTTCGGCTATGAACGAAACCGCCGGGTTCTTTTCTGAGCCTGAACTCCCATTCGACGCCGGTGTCTGCATTTGCTTACCCGGTGTTTTTGAGACCGGCAGCGACGCCATTGATCGACAGCAGCAGGGCCCGCTCGACCGATGGGTCGATTTCATCAGATGACCGCCTTCTCGCCAGCAAAGAAACCTGCAGGTAGTTCAGCGGGTCGACGTAATACTCGCGTACTGCAAGCGTCCGCTTGAGCACCGGCTGGTTGTCGAGCAGGTTTTCCTGCCCGGTGATCCGCAGGACCTCCCGTACCGCCCGGTTGCGTTCCGCCTTAATGCCGTCGAAAATGTGGTGCAGGCTCGGGTCTACCAGGGCATCGACGTAGCGACCGGCTATCTCCATGCTCGATTTCACAAGGGTCATCTCGACGTTCGAAATGAAAGTTCTGAAGAAGGACCACTCCTCGAACATCTCCGCCAGAACAACGTCCATTCCGGCTTCCCGTGCCTCGGACAGTGCCTGGCCCACCCCGAAATAGCCCGGAACGACCTGTCGACTCTGCATCCAGCCGAAAACCCAGGGTATGGCACGCAGGTCGGCAATACTTCGAGAGTCAGGACCAGCATCAGAGTTAGAACCCGTACCCGCACTTGCTCTGGCAGGGGCCGCTCGGCGGGAAGGTCGTGAGCCGATGTTCATTCCGGCCAGTTCCTCAACGGGCGTTGAGGTCATGAAATAGTCGACGAAACCATCGGTTTCGATCAGACCGCGATACTTGATGAAGGCCCTTTCCGACAGCCAGTCCATCGCGCTGAACCACCCTTCGAGCTTGGCGTCATCGTAGCGTGGCTCTGAATGGAGGAGCGAGGCCTCGATCACAGCGGCAATCGTCAACTCAAGATGGTTGCGTGCGAGTTCAGGCAGGCCGTACTTGTCGGATACGACTTCGCCCTGCTCGGTGATCTTGATGCGACCGTCGACGGTTGCGTACGGCTGGGCCATGATCGCGTCGTTGGTCGGTCCACCGCCACGGCCGACTGTGCCGCCTCGCCCGTGAAACAGCCGAATTGCCACACCATGTTTTTCGCCTACCGTGCGCAACGCCCGCTGAGCTTTGTACAGTTCCCACTGCGAGGTCAGGATTCCGCCGTCTTTGTTGGAGTCGGAGTATCCGAGCATTACTTCGACTACGCCACCCGCGGCCATGACCAACAACTTGATCTCGGGTATCGACAGGTATCGGTCCATCACCTCGTGAGCCCGCCTGAGGTCTTCGATCTCTTCAAACAACGGAACGACCGACAGCCGTGAAATGCCCTCGTCGGGTACTACAAGACCGGCTTCCTTCGCCAGCACAAGGACCGCGAGGAGGTCGTCGACATCGCGTGTCATGGCGACGATCCAGCTTTCTATCACCTGCTGCCCGTACTCGTCCTGGGCCTGCCTGACGGTCTCGACAAGATCGAGTACCTCGGTGGTGGCTGGCGTGAACGATGCCGCCCTGGAAGTGAGGACTCGTTTCGATTTGAGTTCAGCTACGAGTCGGGACGTCCTGTCTTCGACCGAAAGGCCCCCGAACCCGCCGGCGACGTTGTCGACCCGGTCGATCAGTTCGTCGACCGCTGCTCCGGTCACGTCGGCGTGCTGCCTGATGTCCATTGTTGCGAGGGTCATCCCGAACGCTGAGATTCGCTGGATAAGACGGCGCACTTCGCCGTTTGCCGATGCGGTGCCCTGGTTGGCCTCCAGGGAATCGAGCATCAACTCGAGATCGGACAGCAGAGGTTCCACGTTCGGATATCGAGGTTCGCTGCGTCTGGGGCCAGAACCTTCAGACGCAGCAATACCGTTCTGCAGCCGCTCGTAAATGTATGCGCATTTCAACCGGTACGGCTCTTCCTCGTCGAGGTTCTTGAACTCTTCCCAGACCTCGGGCAGTTCCAGCCGGTCGTTTTCCAGCGATTTCGTCAGGTCTTCACTTATGTCGACAATTCGAATCGACTGGCTGAGCGTCTGTGCCAGTTCAGCAACCGCCGGTGCGAACAGCTTCAGTGCCCGCTCGTGCTGAAGGTCCAGGATCTGCCGGGTCAGCTCGTGCGTTACATTGGGGTTGCCGTCGCGGTCGCCACCCACCCATGTCCCGAACCGCAACGGTCGCAATGTCGATGGCTTAGTAATGCCGAACGTCGCGAGCTGCTCGTCGAGTGCTTCCTGCACGTCCGCAATTGCGGAGCCGAACATGTCCTCCATGTAGTAAATGATGTTGCGCGCCTCATCGACCGGGAGCGGACGCTGATGGCGCAGTTCGTCGGTCTGCAGGATCTCCTCGATGACTTCGGCCATCCTCCGGTCGATGCGGCGCAGTTCCGATTCCAGCAGTCTCGGGTTCGAGCGTTTGTCCAGCAGTTCTGCAACACGCCGCAACTTGGTGAGGATCGAACGCCTCGCTGCCTCTGTCGGGTGAGCCGTGTAGACGGGGCGGACTTCCAGCCGGTCGATCAGATCACTTATTTCGTTCACCGGAACGTTCGCTTCTCGAATTCGGTCGAACGCTTCCTCAAGCCACTCTCGCCGGGCGCCTGCCACGCCCTTGAACTCGATGCGGTGGTGCTGCTCGGCAACATTTGCAAGGTGGAAATAGCTGGTGAAAGCACGTACGAGCCTGATTACCAGCCAGAGCGAAGATTCGTCGATCTTGGCGAACAACTCCTCGCGCAACTTCGGGTTTGGCGATTCCCTGAGCGAACGTGTGGCGGTACGAACGTACTCGACCAACTCGAACAGCTCATCCCCCCAGAGCGTACGCAGGGTTCTGCCCAGCATGTCGCCCATGCGCCGAATATCGGCGCGGAGGGCGGCATCTTCGCTGTCGAACCGGGTAACTTCCTGTGTGTTCAATGTAGTGCGTTTTCCGGGGGGGTGTTGCGGGTTGATTGTTGATCTGATCGGGGTTGGTTGGGGGTCGTCACGGGTCATCCAGGGATAATCAAAGCCACTCCGACGCCCAGCCAAGCGTCCGTTCGGTATTGCCGCTCGGGCCATATTCGCAGCCGACCCAGCCGTCGTAGCCGATCTCGTCAAGATAGGGCAGCAGGAAGTTGTAGTTGATCTCGCCCGTTCCCGGTTCATGGCGACCGGGATTATCGGCAATCTGGATATGCTTGATCGCAGGCAGGTTTTCTTTGACGGTCAGGGCGAGGTCGCCTTCCATGATCTGCATGTGGTAAAAGTCGTAAAGCACCGCAAGATTCGGGTGATCGGCTTCATCGATCACGCTGAGCGCTTGCTCCGTAGTGTGCACGAAGTATCCTGGCTGGTCCCGCGTATTGATTGCTTCGACCAGAGCGATGACGCCGACCGTCCCGAGTTCCCCGGCGGCGTGCCGCATGTTCGATATTAAGGTGGCTCGGATTTCGTCAGGGTCAACACCTTCGGGGGCCGGCCCAACGCCAATGTTCACGCCAGTGCACCCGAGCCCGGCGGCATACTCGACGGCCCGGGCCGTTCGTTCCATGTAAAGGTCGGTCCGGTCGGGACGCAGGGCGATATTGCTTATGCCTGTATCGGGGTCGGCAACCGGCGAGTTGATAATGACGTGCTTCAGGTTGTTTCGTTCGAGTCGCCCGACGATCTGTTCAACGGTGGCTGAATACGGTGCCTGCAGCTCGACGCCTTTGAACCCAGCCCGCGCCGCAGCGTCGTAGCGGTCAAGCAGGTCGTATTCGTTGAACATCCACTGAAGGTTTGCTTCGAGCTTCGGCATTTTTTGTCCGTCGTGTGGCAGTACCAATCTTCGGTGCCAGCACTAATCTTCTGCGCCAGCATCAGAATCGTGGCAACCGCCAGCATGATTTATGACCTTAATAATGGAACTTACGAACTACAGGTACTTTGCGGCCCAGCCGAGACCCGCAACTGTGTCACCGGCCGGAGCGTATTCGCAGCCCACCCATCCGTCGTAGCCTTTCCCATCGATATAAGGCAGCAGGAAGTCGTAGTTCAGCTCGCCAGTGCCCGGCTCGTGACGTCCCGGATTGTCGGCGAGTTGGTAATGGCCGATGACATCGAAGTTCGCGTCGATAGCGCGTGTGACGTCGCCTTCCATGATCTGCATGTGGTAGATGTCGTACTGGACCTTCACGCTGGGAGACCCGGCGGCTTCGACGGCAGCCCGGCTCTGGTTCGTCCGGAAAACCACGTAGCCGGGAATATCGATCGTGTTGATCGCTTCGAGCAGTACGGTGATATTTGTCCCTGACACCGCGTTCGCCGCGAACTTGAGGTTGTCAATCAGGGTTTCGTGCATCTGCACCGCGTCCACGCCCGAGGGTGCCTTGCCCGCGAGGACCGTCAGGCGTTCGCAGCCGAGAGCCTTCGCGTATTCGACCGCGGTGCCGACGCCGTCCTGGAACTCGCCGGCCCTGTCGGGCAGGGCGCCGATGCCGCGCTCGCCTGCGGCCCAGTCGCCAGCCGGGAAGTCGAACAGGACCTGGGCCAGGCCGTTCTGGTCGAGTTTTTCTGCGATCTGGTCGGCCGGGTAGTCGTACGGAAAGAGATACTCGACGCCCTTGAACCCGGCCTTCGCGGCCGCTTCAAACCGGTCGAGGAAATCGACCTCGTTGAACATCATCGAAAGATTTGCGGCGAGTTTGGTCATTTGGCGGGTTCCTCGTATCGACTGACGTGTCAGATTTGAATTCCATGTGTCGTGACTGATCACCTGATGCCAGAGCCAGACAATAATACGCGCTCGTCGAGGGTTGAACATGCGCCACTAACGAACAGAGATTATCGAATCATGGTCATTGACATTGCGCGGCGTATCATCTGATACCCGCGTGATTGATCGGATTCTTATTGGTTGGATGAGAGTCCGAATGAGGACTGGCGTACCTGACAGGTTGCCGTGCGTTGATATTCCAATTCTCGGACATAGAGGCACTTGCCGACGATATCGAGGGCATCGCGCCGTGTGAAAGACTGTCCCGGCCCGTGGTTCAGATGGGTTCCGGTTTTAGAAGTATCGTTATCCGGGATGCCGGTGGCACGGTCTACCGACTTGGCCGAACTAGAAGCGTAGCGAAGGGGTATCGATTCGAGGTTGCGCTTCTTCCGTTGTTACGCAATTTTTTGCCGAACTCGGTCCCCAATCCGCACATGGTTTCAGAGCCCACGAAGAGATTTCCTGGCGGCATCCTGGCGTACTCAGGCCTGAATGGCCGCCCAATGCGGCAATCCGATGTCGACACTGATGGCCGGGAGCATCTCGCAGGCGACCTGGGACGTTTTCTGGCCGCGTTACATCGGATCCCCGGGAAAGTGATCGCCGGGCTCGAAGCAAGGCCTTCGCTCACAAGTCGTTCAGACCTTATTTCAATGTGGGCGGATACCTCACGAACACTGAGAGACTGCCTGGAACCTGAGGAAATGTCTCGTTTGGAGGACTGGTGGAACGTTCGCCTCATGGCATCCGGGATGGAGGATTTTTCGGCGGTAATGACCCACCATGACTTTTGGCACGAAAACCTGCTCGTCGATGGCAATCCGCTCCGCCTGTCCGGGGTGCTCGACTGGGAGCATGCCCGACTGAGCGACCCGGTAGTCGACATGGTCCCGCTCGGGTACCTCGGCCTCGGGTTCGCAGCGGAAGTGATGGTCGCCTACGAAAGTCATGGTGGCAAGATTGACGATAACTTCAAGTCTCGGCTCGCGAGACACCGCGTCTTACGCGAATTCGGAGGCATTCGGTATGCCATTCGCCACAACGATGAGGCCGAATTGATCGCTTCGATTGACAAGCTCCGTCAGACCGGAGTTACGGACGGTCGACACTGATCATGCCGTGAAACAGGGTGCATGAAAGAGGCGATCAGTAGTAAATCCCGGTGCCGACGCCGCCACCCGCAGCGATGCTGTCGCCGGTGATGGCTATCGAAAGCGGCGAGGCGAGCATCGTTACCACGTAAGCGATGTCCTTTGCGTCGATGAATGTCCGCACCGAGTTCCCCTGGGCCATCTGCTCCTCCATCTCGGCTTCACTGACTCCCGCTGCTTCGGCACGTTTTGCGATCACACTAGCGGTGGCTTCAGTGCGGGTCATGCCGGGATGAACGACCGTCACGTTGATGCCATGTGGGCCTAGTTCGTCGGCGAGGTTCTTGGTCATTGCCGAGACCGCCACGTTGCGCATCGATCCGATGACCGTCCCTGAGTTCCTTGATGCCATGCCGGAAATGTTGATGATCCGCCCCCAGCCCTGCCCGGTCATTAGTGGTGCGACCTCGCGTGCGCAGCGCAGGTAGCCCATCACCTTGACGTTCATGTGATCGTTGAACTCTTCCTCGGTGATTTCGGAGAGAGCCGGCACCGGGCCCTGTCCACCCGGACGCGCCGCGCAGTTGACGAGGATATCGATGCCGCCAAGCAAGTCTTTGGCTTCGGCGATCAAATTACGAACGCTATCGTCGGACCCTGTGTCGGCCGCAACCCCCACTACCTTGGAGCCGGTTTCTCCCGATAACTCTGAAGCTGTGGCATCGAGCGCATCCTTGCCGCGGGCGGCGATCACCACCGATACACCTTCTGCAGCAAGGGTCCGGGCGATCGCCTTGCCGATGCCCCGGCTGCCACCCGTGACCAGCGCCCTTTTTCCCTGAAGTTTGAGATCCATATCACCCCCTTATTTCCTGCACCAACGATACATTCGTCATTCCGGCCGCAGCGGTCGAGATGACAGTTTGTCCAGCGCCTACCCAACCACCCCCGGTCGCTGCTTCCAGAAATTTGTTTCCTGCTCGAATGCGTGTGCGAGTTGAAGAAGCCCCATTTCGTCACGGGGACGACCTACGAGTTGCAGCCCGACGGGCAAGCCGTCATTTGTAAACCCGGCTGGGACCGAGATTGCCGGCAGCCCGGTTGCAGAAATTGTGTAGCACGGCCACATCCAATCGAGATACGTCTCCAACTGAACGCCGTTGATCTCGGTCACATACTCCTCTTCGATCGAGAACGGTGGCACCGACGTGACGGGGAGCGCCAGGAACTCGTATTTATCGAAAAACACCATCAACTGTTCCCAGAGTCGCGTTCGCAATCGCTCAGCATGAGCCAGTTCGATGGCAGGCATTTTCAGCCCTTGCTCAGTGTTCCAGATGATCGTTTCTTTCACCAATTGCCGGTGGTCCCGCAGGTGAATTTCATGTTTGATCGCGAAATAATAAGCCCGTTTCGCCTGGAATATCTCATCGGTGCTCGAAAGATCGGGTTCATCGTCATCCACGATGCAGCCAAGGTGCTCGAACACGTGCCGCTGCGACTCGGTCACCCTGCTGTTTTCCGCGTCCATCGGTCGACCGCCAAGGTCCTTGCTCCACGCAATCCGAACACCCCGAAAATCACGCTCAAGGGAGTTGGCGCCAGCAAACATATCGCCCGACTCTTGAATCGACATGGGTGAGCGGCTATCGTGCCCTGCCATGACGCTGAGCTGCAGTGCGACATCTCCAACCGTGCGGCCCATCGGCCCGTCGGTCGAGGGGGTCGACCACCCCAGGTCGCCGTTGATCGCCGGCACGCGCCCCTGGCTGGCCCGGATACCGACAACGTTCGACCATGCTGCCGGGTTCCTGAGCGACCCTCCGTGGTCCGAACCGGTGGCAATCGGAACCATTCCGCACGCAAGAGCGACGCCCGCCCCGCCGGAACTGCCGCCGCAGGTCCTGGTCGTGTCGTAAGGATTGCGGGTGGCACCGAACACGGGGTTGAATGTCTGCGAGCCGGCGCCGAACTCAGGCGTGTTCGACTTGCCCACGATGATCGCGCCCGCATTTTTCACGCGCTCGACAATTAGCGCGTCCCGGGCCGGTACGTTGTCTTTGTAGATCGGCGACCCGTGAGTGGTGAGAATCCCCGCGGTGTCCTGAAGGTCCTTGATCGCAATTGGCAGACCGTGCAGCGGACCGAGTTCTTCTCCCGTGCTGCGTGCTTTATCGGCCAGACCAGCTTGCTCCATTGCCGATTCAGCGACCATCGTGACCATGGCGTTGACCACGGGGTTGACCTTCCCAATCTGTTCGAGATGAGCGCCAACCAGCTCCACCGACGAGATTTCGCCGTCGGCTATTAAGCGGGCCTGCTCGCGCGCGGTCTTGAAAACAAGATCAGATTGTTTTTGAGATACCTCGGGCGAAGAAAGTTCTGGCATTCTCTGGTGCCTCGAATGGATAGGCCTGTTCTGAAATACAAAAAATACAAAACGGCCCCACCTGAGAAAATTCCGGTGGGGCCGTGATAGTAACTCGAAATTACCCGGCTACCACCAGGTCTTGCCTTCGATTTCGGCCTGGCTGAACTTGAAGTCCTCGCCGTAGATCCCGGTCGACAGGTACTTCCAGCCGCCATCGGCGAACATCACCACGATCTTGCCCTCGCGGCCTTCGTCCGACATTTTCTGTGCGATTTTCCGGGCTGTTGCGAAGGTCGCGCCCGAAGAAACACCTACGAAGAAACCCGCGTCGGTCAGCAGTTTCCGCGTCCAGTAAAAGGCCTCTTCACCCTCGATAAGAATCCTGCCGTCGAGCTTGTCGAGGTCGAGGATTGGCGGAATGTATCCGTCCTCGATCGAGCGGAGGCCCTGCACCTTGTCGTCGGGGTGCGGCGCCGTGGCAATAATCTGCACATCCGGGTTGTGTTCCCGAAGCGCCCTGCCCACTCCCATAAGTGTCCCGCCCGTACCGAGACCGGCCACAAATACGTCGACATCAGGCATGTCGCGAACGATCTCCGGACCCGTGGTTGTGTAGTGCGCGTACGGGTTCGCTTCGTTGCCGTACTGGAAGGGCATGAAGTACGACGGGTTTTCTTCCGCGATGTGCTGGGCCATGATAATCGACTCGTTCGTGCCCTTGTTGGCAGGCGAGAAGATCACCTCGGCCCCGTAGGCCTCGAGCAGCTGAACACGTTCAGGCGGCACGCTGGCTGGCATTACCACCTTGACGTGGTAGCCCTTGATGGTGCCGACCAGTGCCAGGCCGAGCCCGGTGTTGCCTGAGGTGGGTTCCAGGATTGTGTCGCCCGGCTTGATCAGCCCCTTCTGTTCGGCATCTTCGATCAGCGACCTGGCCGCGCGGTCTTTCACGGAACCCGTCGGGTTTACCGATTCGAGCTTTCCGTATATCCGGACCTTTGGATCGGGACTGAGGATCGACACGTCGACAAGAGGTGTGTTGCCGATTGCATCGAGCGCATCTTTCTTTACTGCCGAGAACTGCGCGGCCAGAGGTGAAGCCAAGAAGATTTCTTTCGTGAGGTAAGTGGACTCGCTGGTTGCTGCCCCCGTATAAAACGCTTAAACGTCCAGACGCCGGAAGGCGAAGTGCCGGCCGATCAATCTACAGACATTGGCGACACTGGCTGCTGTTCGACAGGTTTTGGCGGCAGGATTCCGCAGAAAATCTCGTAGTCGATCAGCTCTGTGACCTCGGGGTTGTCGCCGCAGAGTTTGCAATCCGGGTTTCGGCGGATCTTTATTTCTCGGAACTCCATGGTCAGTGCGTCGATCAGCAGCATCCGGCTGGTCAGCGTCTCGCCGACGCCCATTATGAGCTTAATGACTTCAAGTGCCTGGATCGAGCCGACCAGCCCGGGAAGCGCGCCAATCACACCGGCTTCTGCGCAGTTGGGGACCTCGCCCGGAGGGGGCGGCTCCGGGAACATGCAGCGGTAGCAACCCTGACCTGGCTGATACGTGGTGGCCTGGCCGTCGAACACCAGGATGGCGCCATCGACGAGTGGCTTGCCGGCAAGGTACGCGGCGTCGTTTACAAGATACCGGGTGGCGAAGTTATCGGCCCCGTTTACGATAATGTCGTAGTTGGGGATGATGTCCATCGCGTTGTCGGATGTGATCGGCTCCTCGTGGAGGATCACGTTGACGTCCGGGTTGTGCGCGAGCAGTGTTTCCTTTGCGGAAATCACCTTCGGGCGACCGACGTCCGCATCTGTGTGCAGTATTTGCCGCTGCAGGTTGGAAATGTCAACGGTGTCGAAGTCGACGATGCCGATGGTCCCCACCCCGGCCAGGGCCAGGTAGAGAGCTATCGGCGATCCGAGCCCGCCTGCACCAATGACCAACACCTTCGCGTCGAGTAGTTTTCGCTGCCCCACACTGCCAACGCCGTCCATTATCAGGTGGCGACTGTAGCGCTTCACCTGTTGTGGCGTTAACGGCGTGAATCCGTTGATCTGTGCCATGTCCCTGGATTACCTCTTTTTAAGCCCGGTCTACACATGCGCCCGGAAGGCGCGCAATTCATGTTCGACCAAGCATCACTATTGAATTCTACTCCGCAGTTTTCGCCAGTTCGCCTGGATTGCCTTCGGCCGACCCTGACTGGCCCTGACGAACCTCTGGCGAATTGGGGATTCCCCGACACAGTGCGGGCCGGACGTACCGCAGTTAGGAGCAACTGACTGAACAGTTAGATTCGGAGTCGTCGTGTCAGATGCAGGTTTTGAACTCTAAAAGTTCGTGTGCACCGGGGCCGCAGCCACCATCAATATCTGCTGGCTCGCCAACTCGCCGATCGTCACTTTACTCAAGTGCTCCAGCAGCATCGCCTCGACATCACTCCAGAGCTCGCGCTGCGAACAAGCCCCGGAGAGCCTACAGCTCTCGGGTTCCTCGACGCAGTCGATAGGTGCCAGCGTGTAGTCGACCGAGTCCACCACATCGCGTACAGAGATCGACTCCGAGGCCTTGGCCAACTTGTGACCACCCAGTGGTCCCCTGCGGGATTCGATCAGCCCGGACTTATGCATTTCGGAGCAGATACGCAGCAGGTAGGGTTCAGGAATGTGCTGGTCGCGAGCGATATCGGAAGTGGGGGTGAACGCGCTGTTGTCCTGTTGCGCGAGGTAGACCAGGGTCCTGACCCCGTAGTCGACCTTCATGGGCACAAGCATGCCGAAATCTCCAGGAATCGCCGTGATTCAGGGGCGAAAACGAGTTGATCGCGAGCTGAACTTACGTACCGGACCATGATACCACCGGGATGCCGTGGTGATTTCGTCGTGATTCTCCTGGAATACCAGTGCGGTCCGGCAAGACTTGATTTCTGCCTTGTTGAGCCAGCCTGCCGCCCCCTGTCGGCTCGCAAATCGATCTGGGAGCCGGTATTGCGAAATCGTTCCAGGTTCTCATTCTGATATGCCGGCTCCGTGATACGATTACTGGCCGTGCATGATCGGATATTGCACCCTTCACGCACCATATCTGCGACCTTTTATTTCTGGCTGTTTCAGGTGAGAACGTCTGCCGGCGATCCGCTCACCGGTTCTGGCACCGATTCAAAGTTATTGTGGGAGATCGAACGCGATGGACGCGGTGACGCTCAACGTCGAAGTTCGCACAGCGCTCGGGAAAAAGAACCGTGCACTCAGGCGACAGGGGATTACCCCGATTCACATGTACGGTCTTGCACGGGAGTCCGAGACGCTCCAGGTGCGCCAGGCCGATCTCCGGATCGCGCTGCGCGCGGCAGGCCGGACTACCCCGGTCACACTGATATCGGCAGGCGGTGAAGAGACGGTAACGATCGTTCGTGAAATCGCCCGTCATGCCGTTACCGGCTATATCCAGCACGTCGACTTCCAGCGTGTCGATATCCAGCAGGTGGTCGAAACACCAGTGCCGGTGAGCCTCATTGGACAGGAAGATGCGCCCGGCACGGCGGGCGGCGCCGGCGTTGTTACGCAGGGTATGTTCGAGATTCTCGTCCGGGCCAAGCCGTTCGATGTGCCAAACGAAATCATCGTCGACACTTCGGGCATGGAAGAGATCGACTCTGTAATCCTTGCCAGCGAGATACCGCTCCCTCCCGGTGTCGAATTTGCCGGTAACGCAGAAGACCGTGTGTGCTGGATCCAGCCGCCGCGGGTGACCGCCGAAGAAGATCTCGTGCCAGTGGCTGAGGAAATCGTCGCGGGTGAAGAGGTTGGTGCTGTGGCAGCTGAGGGTGAAGGCGAAGCCGATGAATCTGGCGAATCTGGGGTTTCTTCAAAAGAAGATTAACCATCGCTTTCTTAGTCGCTCGGGGCCTTCCGGATGTTAGAACCGGGCACGCAAAAACACCGCAACCTGCAGGCAGCGGTGTTTTTATTTGGCCCATCGACCTGCGAAAAGACTCAATTGTGAGTTCAACTCCTTGCACGAACTCGCTTGCGAACTTACCATTCGAGTGTGCGTGAGCGGATAAATTGATCCGTTCATCGCGCATTTACGATTAAAACTCAAAATCGAATAACCAATGGCTCGGGAGGGCAGGGATGGACACCATCCTTATCGCCGTCCTTGTAGCCCTAGTCGCGGTTGTGGTCGGAAGCGGATTGGGCTTCCAACTGCACAGCATCCTTTCGGCAAAATCAGCGCGAGCGGTTGACGAGGCATCGGCGCAGCAAATGCGCAGGGCCAACGCTCGCAGCAAGGAGATACTTCTCGAGGCAAAAGAGCGGGCGCTTCAGGTACGCACCGATTCAGAAGCGAGGCTCAACGAACAGAAGTCAGAAATACAGCGCCAACAGAGTCGTCTTGAGGCCAGGGAAGAGACTCTGGAGGGCAGGTCGGATTCGCTAAACGAACGTGAATCCGAACTACGAAAACAACGCGACGAGCTTGCCGAAGATAACAGGGCACTCGACGGGTTGAAGCAGCAAGCCAGCGAACGATTGGAAACTATTTCCACTCTGACCATGTTGGATGCCAGGCAGCAACTGTTCGATCAGGCAGAAGAAGATATCCAGTTTGAATTAGCGCGCCGGTACAGGGATGCCGAGCTAGAGGCACAGGACCAGGCTGACGATAAAGCTCGCGACATTCTCGCTGCAAGCATGCAGCGGCTCGCGGCCGAGGTCGTTTCAGAAGCGACGGTCACAACCATTTTGTTGCCAAACGACGAAATGAAAGGCCGCTTGATCGGTCGAGAAGGCAGGAACATCAGGGCCATTGAGGCCGCTACCGGAGTCGATCTGATCATCGACGACGTGCCCGAGGCAGTGACGATTTCCTGTTTCGACCCGATTCGCCGCGAAGTGGCGCGCATAGCGATCGACCGGCTAATAAAAGATGGGCGCATTCACCCGGCCCGAGTCGAAGATTCGGTCGAGAAGGCACGCGCTGAAGTCGATGAAACGGTCCGCAAGGCGGGTCAACAGGCCATGTTCGATGCCGATGTCAAAGGTTTGCGTCCAGAACTCGTCAAGCTGGTCGGTCAGCTGAAGTTCCGCTATAGCTATGGCGAGAACGTGTTGCAGCACTCGGTCGAAGTCGGACTCGTGGCCGGGATTCTCGCGTCGGAAATAGGCGCCAACCAGCAGATCGCAAAGACTGCAGGCTTCCTGCACGACATCGGCAAGGCCCTGACCCACGAAGTGGACGGCCCGCATGCCGAGATCGGCGCCGACCTCGCGAAGCGTTACGGGCAGAACGAACGCGTAATCACGGCAATTCGAGAACACCACGACCGCGAAATGACGACGGTCGAGTCGTTCCTGGTCGCGGCTGCCGATGCGATCAGCGCAGCACGACCGGGAGCGCGGCACGACACGACCGAGAACTACCTCCAGAGGCTCGAAGCACTCGAAGAAATTGCCCGCGGATTCGAGGGCGTTGAACGCGCTTTCGCAATCCAGGCAGGACGTGAGGTACGTGTTTTGGTCGATCCCGCGAACGTGGATGACGTCATGGCTGCGACGCTGGCACGCGAAATTGTCCGGAAGATCGAAGAAACACTTGCCTATCCCGGCCAGATCCGGGTGGTCGTCATCAGGGAATCTCGAACAGTCGAGGTCGCCCGCTAGAAGTTACACAGGGAGCTGGCAGTATTTGGGCGAATACCTGATTTCCCGACCCCTGCGGAGGGACCTCGGGGCAGACTCCTCTCAATGACGGCGAAACCAAGCCCTGAAAGGCTTTCATGCGGATATTGATGATCGGTGATGTCGTCGGCAGCGGTGGCCGACGCGCCGTCGGAGAGCTGCTGGGCGGCCTGAAGACGGAACTGGATATCGACTTCGTCACGCTCCAGGGCGAAAACCTGGCAGCGGGTATTGGCCTTACCGTCGATACCGTTGTTGAGATGGTCGAAGCAGGGGCTGACGTGATAACGACGGGCAATCATGTGTGGGACAAACGTGAGTTCATCGATCACCTGGACGACCCTCGATTGCCAGTTTTGCGTCCGCTTAACTACCCGCCCGGAACACCCGGCCGGGGGGCTACCGACGATTCGGGCCCGGTCGCGGTAATCAACCTGATCGGGCGTGTCTGGGTCGGTGAGTTCGATTCGCCGTTTGCGGTTGTCGACGACCTGCTCGCCGGTGGCTTCGGCCAGGGCAAGCCGGTCGTTGTCGATTTCCATGCCGAGGCTACTTCCGAGAAGGCAGCGCTGGCCTGGCACCTCGACGGGCGGGTCGCGGCAGTCGTCGGGACTCATACCCATGTCCCGACGGCCGATTGCAAGGTCCTTCCGGAAGGGACAGGGTTCGTCTCAGACCTGGGGATGGTCGGTGCCGTAGATTCCATACTTGGTGTTGAAGTCGACGGCTCGCTGAACCGCTTCCTGAGCGGGTACCGCCAGAGAATGCAGCCGGTGCGCACGGGGCTGATGAACTTCAACTCAGTGCTGATTGACCTGGACGACTCCACAGGACATGCAAGTTCAGTTGAGCGGGTAGACCGGCAGATCGAGATTTGAGCAAATCGCCAGATCAACAGACCGGCGGTAGCCGTTATGACCACGCGGTGGCGGCCGTCTCACCGGAATGGCCGGTGGAAGTCGACCTGCATCTTCACACGACCGCGTCCGACGGCACACTCACGCCGCGGCAACTTATCGACCAGGTGGCGACAACCACGCTGCGGGTAGTAGCGGTTACCGACCACGATTCAACCGAAGGTCTGGACGAGGCGATCGAGGCATCGACGAGCTACCCGCAGCTTGCGGTGATCCCCGGCATTGAGTTGAGCACGGCGACCGAGGATTCGGAACTGCACCTGCTCGGCTATTTCATCGACGCCAGTAACCTGACTCTGCAGAAAACGCTCACGAAGTTCAGGTCGGAGCGGGTAGAAGCGGCACGCGCCATGGTCGACCGGCTTGCAGAACTCCGGCGACCTGTCTCGTGGGACCGTGTAATCGAACTGGCGGCTGGTTCGGTAGGGCGTCCGCACATCGCCCGCGCAATGGTCGAGGCCGGGCACGTCGAAACCGTGGCCGAGGCGTTCGACCGGTACATTGGCGACAGAGGAGTGGCAAGGGTCCCGCGCCCGAAGCTGCATCCGGTTGCAGCCCTGGAATTGATCCACTCTGCTGGTGGTATCGGTGTCGTGGCGCACCCGCGAACGGTAAATCGACTCGACGAAGTCGTGAAACAACTGGTCGGGGCTGGCCTGGCCGGCATCGAGGTCTACGCCGAGAAGTACGTGAGCCAGCGGCGGGACGGATACCTGAACATCGCCACCCGGCACAACCTTGTGCCCTGCGGCGGGACCGATTATCACGCGCTCGGGGCCGAGAACGAGGCCACACCCGGCACCAACGGCCCGCCACCCGACACGCCCTCGAAGCTGCTGGCCCGTGCAGCTGATATTCACGGTCACCAAATCGGGTCCGTTCCAGTCGGGCTGGCCTGAACGGGATGGACACGCAGTTGGCAGACGTTATTACGATAGTTGCGGTGATCGCCGGCGCCTATCTTGTTGGCTCGATACCGAGCTCCTACCTGGTGGGAAGACTGGCGAAGGGCGTCGATATTCGCGAACACGGCACGAAAAACGTGGGCTCGTCGAACCTGTCAGCGCAGGTCGGGGCATGGTGGGCGGTGCCCGTCGTTCCTTTCGATACTCTCGTAAAAGGCACGCTCCCGGTGGTGATTGCGTCCGAAAAGGTGCTCGGGCTTGGCCTTGGCGTCGAAGTCGCGGCCGGAATAGCAGGAATCGCAGGCCACAACTGGTCAGTCTTCTCGGGCTTCCGTGGTGGCCGCGGGATGACGACCGTTCTCGGTGCTACGGGCGCTCTGAACTTCCCTCTGCTGATCGTCTACGGCTCGGTCGCCGCACTGGGCGTACTGTTCACGCCGTGGAAAGATTCGGCGATCTGGTGGATGATTGCGGTGATTCTAATGCCTGCATGGGCGGCGCTGCTGAACCTTCCTGTCGAGATCGTCTGGTTCGCCGTGGCGTTCGCAGTTGTAACCGCGGCAAAGCGAATGACATCGAACACATTGAAAGGCAGCGACGGCACCATCACGCCCGGGCTGCTCTTGACGCGATTTTTGTTCGACCGCGACATTGCTGAACGAGAAGCCTGGCTGGATCAAACAGAGGGGGGATCGACCGACTGATTCGCTAAATCGGCGCCGCCACCCATCGGCACCCGCATGACGAATGTCCACATTTAGTGAGTATCCTGAATCGTCAATGACTGATGACACTTTCGACACCACCTGTCTTCGCCACTCGGACATCCTTTCCAACCTGCGGTGCGGCAGGTGTGACGACCTGATCTGCCCCCAGTGCATGGTGCAGTCGCCAGTTGGAGCACGCTGCCCCGATTGCGCGAACATCGGCCAGGCGCCGATATTCCGGGCTACATCCGTCGAACTCACTACGACGATCGCTCTCTCGCTGGGTGCCGCGGTGGTGTTCGGGATCATCTACGCGGTGGCGGCCTGGGTGTTGTGGAAACTGAATCTCAGATTCACGATCGCTACCGTAATAACTGCGATGATAGTTGGAATGAGCGGAGTACCAATCGGCGAATTTGTTCGCCGGGCCGGGAAGTACAAGCTCGACTCACGGCTCCGGACCGTTGCCGCTGGGACCATGTTCCTGGCGTGGATGTTCGCAACGATATTTGCTGGATGGCTGGGTGTTGGGGGTGGAATTTTCTCAAACATCGTGGGTTATATCGGGCTGGGCATTGGCATCTACATCGCGATGAACCGGGTCCGGCCGTAGGAATACCGGTCAATTGCCTGGCCGCGAATCCTCCCTCCCTCTGAGGGAGGGAGTTAGAGGGTGGGTGAGATCGTGCATGGCCTCGGCTTTGCCCCGTCGGCAGGTTCAACCCACACCCTAACCCTCTCCCTCCCAGGGAGAGGGGATAGACCCATCCTTACACCCGCGTCGGAATAATCCCGCCGCCGCCCTCTTCGTTGTACCGGACCGCCTCGTCGACCATGTCGAACACCGAAAGCTGCGGGTTGTAGCCGAAGTCGTTGCGGGCCGCTGAAAGGTCGTATTCATAGTAGTTTGGCGCCATTGCGAGGTCGACGACCGAGTAAGGAATGCCCGTCTTCTCAGACATGTAGGGGATAAGCACGTCCCACGTGAACGGCTCTTTCGCGCCGATCTGGTAAACACTGCCAAATGTATTCGGGTTGCCAATGATCTTTTCGTAGGCATGAACGATGTCTCGTACCTCGATATTGTGCTTCTTCCATGGACGACCACTGGCGTCCCGCGCAACAATCAGCCGTTGACCGCCGTTGTCCCTGGCGTCCTCGGCCTGCAGCCGTTCGTAGGTTGCCCTGCCAGCGTCATCTGTTCGGCTCTCAAACTGCCTGAGGAACATAGCCAGGTGAAACGCCGGGAATTTCAGGATCTCACCAGCACCCCATACGTTCGCGAACCGGATCACAGTGGCGCGCAGGTTCTCGTGCCGGCAGTAGCGGTCAACGAGGTTTTCGCACAACACCTTCGAATAGCCGTACCAATCGGTGGAGACGAGTGGCAGCGAGTCTTCGGCGATCGGCTCATCGATGCCGTTTGGCGGGTACTTGAACATCGTCGCGTCGGTGCTGGTGACGATCACGTGCTTGAGCCGGTCGCCCAGTTCCAGCGACGCCTGCAAAACGTTGAACGTGCCCTTCACGTTGGTGTCCATGTACTGCTCGGGCGTGAACGGCCCGCCCGCCTGGAACGCGGCGCCCAGGTGCAGGATCACCTCCTGATCTGCGACTGCAGCCCGTACGTCAGCAGAGCTGGCGAGGTCGCCTTCGACGATCTCGGCCCCGACCGATTGCATCTTTTCGGCCTGGCGGTCGCCGGGCCATACGAACCCCCTGACGTCGTGGCCGTTCTGCAGAAACTTCCGGGCAACGTTCGCACCGACGCGTCCGGTGATTCCAGTTATCAGTACTTTCATTAGTTGCTTCACCTGACTGTCTGGTGGGTAATCCCTTCTCCCATGGGGAGAAGGTTAGGTTGGGTACAGTCCGGGCACGCTGGTGACACATCAGTCCGGGGACACTGGTAACACTGAGTTGGTAGAACACCGACGAAGGAGTTAGCCCGTGCCCTGGAAAAAAACCGACCAGTTGAGTGAACAGCAGAAGTTCATTATTGCATGGCAAGGAGAGGCGCTTACGCCGTTTTCCGAGCTGTGCCGCCGTTTTGGCATCAGCCGCAAAAGCGGCTACAAGAGAGTCGCGAGGTTCAATGAGTTTGGGCTCCGCGGCATCGGCGATCTGTCCAGTGCACCGTTGAGTCATCCCAACCAGACGCCTG
>JADFLG010000019.1 GCA_022564545.1 Chloroflexota bacterium
GGGCGGAAGGAGCACGGTCTTCGACCCGAAGGGCCGGATCATCGAGACCCACCCGACCCCGGCCCAACGACCCACCAACTGCACGTTTGTCGGTGAAGATCTCTACATCTCGTCAATCGAAGGCCACCTGCTCGTCGCCCGCAAAACTGGAATGTCCGGTCACCTGCTCTGGCCCAACTAGGCTCCAACTACGGCGACACTTCTACAAGTCGACAATTGAAAGAATCCAAAAATGTCAGAGTGGAAATGGACCCGGATCGCCGATCATGACTCGCTGACCGAGGGGCCGGTGTGGGACGGTTCCGGCCTGCTCTACAACGAGTGCTATGCCAGCACGACCTTCAGGTGGGACCCGAAGACGGGCGAAAGCACCGTCTGGCGGGAACACACCGGCCAGGCCAACGGCATGACCTTCGACCGGCAGGGCCAGTTGTTTGTGTGCGAAGGGGATGCGCACCGGGTGACGAAGGTGGATCTTGAGAATCCAAACGCCGAGCCCACGGTGATCAGCGATGCGTTCGGTGGCAAGACTCTAAACTGGCCGAACGACCTCGCTGTCGATTCCACGGGTCGGGTCTTCTTCACCGACCCCAATTACACCGGTGGTCCCAACAACATTGCGCACGAGTCGGTTTACATGGCCGAGCACACGTTCGGCGGCAACTGGAACACGACTCGGGTGACGTTCGACACAAAGAAGCCAAACGGCGTGCTGCTGTCGATCGACCAGAAGACGCTGTTTGTGGCCGAGAGCGCCCACAAGCCCGGCGAACCACGCCAGTTACGCGCCTACCCGGTGAACGACGACGGAACGCTGGGCGATCACCTGGCGCTGCACGACTTCGGGCAGAGCCGTGGCATCGACGGGATGACCCTGACTTCAGTGGGAAGCATCGTGGCTACCGCAGGGTCTTCTGATTCGGGGCCAGGTCCGATGCTGTACGAGTTCGAGCCGTCGGGCCGCGTTGTCCGTACACACCCGGCTCCAGCCGATAACCCGACCAACTGCACATATGGCGGCTCGTCGCTGGACACGCTGTTCGTGACGTTTGCCGGTGGCGAGGTGTACCGGGTCGACGACACCGGCCACACCGGCCATCTGGCATATCCTCAGCGCCCGTTTTAGGGTGCCGAAGTCCCCTCGCCCTCGAGGGAGAGGGTTAGGGTGTGGGTGAAACTCGTAACCGGAAATGAACGGTGGCGTCGCCGACGGTCATACCCATCGAAACAGTCCGACCCACCCTCTAACTCCCTCCCTATAAGGGAGGGAGGACTGGGCTAACTACTCAACAAAACTGGCGTCGAAGGCGGCGTTTGGGTCGAGCGAGGCGTCGATCAGCGACTTCGACTTCATCCAGTCGGCAAACGACGTCCAGCGCTCGGCAGCGAGCGAACCGAACGGCTGTCCTTCAGATTCCCACAGCGGTACAAGCAGATCCACACCCGCCCTATCGACGGCCTCGTCGACCGACTCCGGATTGGCTGCGATCAATGTATCGATAGAGCCCTGCGGGTCGCTAAGTGCCTGCTCGTAGCCCCTGATGAACGCCTTAACGAACTTTTTGACCATCTCGGGGCGGTCGCGTATCGTCTCTTCGGATGCCACGAGTATCAGTTCGTAGTAGGTCGGCACGCCCCAGTCGTCGGGCAGAATCACGTACGACTCGTAGCCCTCGTTTTGCATCACGATCGACTCGTGCGTCCAGTAAGCGCCGACGACGGCATCTACTGTCCCCGCCAGGAGTGCCTGCGTCAGTGCGAACCCCACGTCGACAAGTTCCACGTCATCGCGCGTCAGTCCGTCGGCTTCCAGCATGGTCGTGAGCATCGCCTCGTTCCATGGAATGCCGGGGTAGCCGACTTTCTTGCCCGCCAGTTTTCCGGGCCGGTCGATACCCGACGATTTCAGGGCCATCATCGAGTTCAGCGGCTTCTGCACAACGCCAGCTATCGCAACGACGGGAACACCTGCGTTACGCGCCTGGAGCAGGTCGGGCTGGTAGAACATGCCGAAATCGCTCTGCCCACTGGCGACCAGGCTCAATATCGCCGACGGATCGGCCGGCGGCACGACCGACACGTTCAACCCTTCGTCAGCGAAGAATCCCCTGTCCACCGCCTCGTAAATTCCGGCATGGTTCGCGTTCGGAAACCAGTCGAGTGTGAGAACGATGTCTTCGGAATCGCCGCAAGCAGACGCGAAGACCAACGAAACAAAGGCGATCAGCAACAAGAATTTCTTCATGACTCTCCTGTACCTGTCAGCTGGCTGGCGGTTGCCGGATAATTCCGGAGCGCCCATTTTTCGAGGATGACGACGGCAGCAAACAGCCCCATCGCCAACACCGACAAAACTACGATCGCGGCGAAAACTCTCGCCGTCTGGAATTGAGGACCCGAAAGTTTCATCAACCAGCCGAGCCCGGCACTTGCGCCAACCCACTCGCCAATGACCGCGCCGATTACCGAGACCACTGCCGCTACCTTCATCCCTGCGAAAAAGTTGGGCAGCGCCGTGGGGACCATCAACTTGCGGAACGTCTGGGATGGCGATGCTCCGAGGGTGCGGAACATATCGATCATTTCCCGGTCGACTGAGCGCAGGCCCGTGACGAGGCTGATGACAATCGGGAAAAATGTGAACAACACAACCACGATCACCTTCGACATGATGTCGGTGCCCACCCAGATGATCAGCAGCGGTGCCAGCGTGAATATCGGGACCGTCTGGGATGCAATGATGATCGGGTAGACCGACCGCTCGACGGCGCGCGACCAGACAATCCCCGATGCGAGCGAAATACCGATAAACACAGAAACGGCAAACCCGAACACTATCTCCACAAGCGTGGTCCCGGCGTGCCGGGCAAGCAGGCCGAACGAGTCGATGAGTTCACCAAGGATGACGGTCGGAGCCGGGAGCAGCCAGCGTTGGACCTCAAAAGCCCGGACGATTACTTCCCAGGCGATTAAAAGCACCAAAGCTGTCGCAACAGCAGGTAACCAGCCGGCCACACCCGCACGGCCCGCAGCGCTTGCTCGCCAGAATGAGGTCACTGCGTCTGTCCCTCTGGCCCCTGCCGGCGCAGAATGCCGAGGATTCGCTTTTTCATCTCGACAAACTCAGGGGTTGTAGAGGCTTCCAGATTTCTGGCCGTCCCGGAGTCCAGGGTTATCACCACCTCGGCGACTATCCGGCCCGGGGCCGGGGCCATGATAAGGACTCGATCGGCCAGTAATATCGCCTCCTCGACATCGTGAGTGACGAGCAGTATCGCTTTTTCAGAGCGGTCAAGCACGTTCAACAACCACTGCTGCAGCCCGCTGCGGGTAATCGCGTCGAGCGCGCCGAAAGGCTCGTCGAGTAACAGCACAGGGTTGTCGGGCAGCAACGCCCTTAGCAGTGCGACACGTTGACGCATGCCGCCCGAAAGCTGCCACGGCATCGAACCGAGCACGTCAGACAGCCCGAACGATTCGGCCAGCCGCTTTACGCGGGTGTCGGTTTCGGCAGCGCCCACCCCGCGCAACTCGAGTCCAAGCCGGCCGTTTTCGGAAACCGTTCTCCACGGCAGCAGCAGATCTTTTTGCTGCATGTACGAAACGTGTCCCAGCCGGCTCGCCCGTTCACTCCGGTCTTGATTTTTGAGATTTTTGGCCGTGTTTACGACTTTTATCTGACCGGCTCCAGGGGCAAGCACGCCCGAAATCAGGTTCAGCAAGGTGCTTTTGCCGCAGCCCGAAGGGCCGACCAGTGCAACGAACTCCCCGCGACCAACCGAAAGGTTGATGTCTTCAAGAATGGCCGAGTCCTCATAGTGAAACCCGACTCCTGAGACGGCCAGGTACGCGCCCGGCAGCGCGCCCGAAGTCGCGCCAGACGAGTCGGGTGACCCTGGAGAATCCGGGGGTCCGCCACCGACGGCACTTGCTTGCTGTGGGGCCGAGCCCATCATTCCCAACGCCTGACTACCAGTGTCTGCTTAGCAAAGCCGGGTAATCGGCGCTTGGATATGGCGCTCAGGCCGTTTCCCTACGCTGGCATTACCCAGATCAGGTTCAGGGGTCGGTAGAGAAATAGCGCCTACCCTCTCAGCCCGGCTTCCCGAGCTCCCCATGTGTTGCGTACAACACGAACAGAGCACCTGCCCTGTACAACTGCAAGTTTTGCAACGGTGGGATTACATGTCAAATCACGAGAGGTCTTAACGATTTTTATTTCGGGACTCTTCACGCCCTGCGGATTGCAGGTTTTCTGTAGCACAGCTAGAATGCGGCAACTCCAGCAGCGTTGAGATCGGCAGCGAATCAGGAAACAAGCCGCAAGTTTTGGGAATCCGGCCACTTACCCCGAATGAATACTTCGCCCGGGCAATCCAATGCCCGGACGACGAGGTAAATCTCGCAGCGGCCAGTCTCTACGCGGCGGCGACAGAGAATCCCGAACTTGATGTCATCGCCTACCAGGGACGAATCGCGCAGTTCGGCGCGCGGGTGCAATCGAGACTCGCGGTCCAGCACACGAATTACGATTTCATCGGTGCCATTTATGAAGTGCTATTTGAAGAAGCGGGCTTCACCGGCGACACAAAGAACTATTTCGACCCGAAAAACAGCCACCTGAACGAAGTCATCGACCGTCTGAAAGGCAATCCCGTTTCCCTCTCTATCCTCTACATCGAGGTCGCCCGTGCTGCGGGTGTGAAAGTCGACGGGATTTCGCTCCGGAAGCACTTTGTGGTGGCTGCAGGTTCCGGTGACGAGCGCATGTACATCGACCCGTTCCACGGGGGCGGTCTGCTCTCACGGAAAGAGTGCATCGTCAATGTCCTCGGCAAGGGCAAGACGAATGGAGCGGACCTCGACGATCTGGAGCGCAAATATTTGGGCCCGGTCAAAAAGCGGGTCATACTGCGCAGGTTGCTGAGCAATCTCAAGGTCGCCCATGAGAAGCACAGGCAGTACGACCTTGCGCTGTCCGCGTCGGAGCATATCCAGCTTTTAGACCCCGCGAGTTTGAGAAATCTGAGCGAACTGGCTCACCTGCAAACCAAGGTCGGCAACTTCGGCGACGCGGTCGATTCCCTGACCCGGTTTCTTGAGCGGGCCCCGGCAGGATCGAACACCGAGCAGGCCGAGAGCGCGTTGCGCAAACTCAAGGCGATGGCCGCCCGTGGCACCGAAGAATCCGGGGAATAGCGAAATCCGCTGTCCTCGATCGGTCGTAATCTCTAAATGGTTACCTGAAAGGCTAGATGTGTTCGCGCACGGCGAACTCGTTGCACGGTCGGTCGGGTCCTGAATGGACGAGGTGTACCGCTTGAACTACCAGGGACTTACGGATCTGGAGTTGCTTGAGCAGATCGGCAATCGAGATCGAGACGCCCTCGCAACGCTATACGAAAGGTATGGCCGGCGTGTGTTCGGGCTTGCGGTAAGGATCCTGAGCGACTCTGTGAGTTCGGAAGAGGTTACACAGGACGTATTCATGAGCGTGTGGCGGCGCGGGGCCACTTACACGTCGAAAAAAGGAAAATTCACGACCTGGCTGTTCTCGATCGCACATAACCGGACTATCGATGAACTGCGAAAAAGGCGGCGTGACCGGAGCAGGACCAACGACGATATTGACGATCATTTGAACCTCGAGTCGGGAGATGTTTCTCCGGCAGACGCCACGGTCGCTCAATCGGAATACGCCAAGATACGGGCAGCAATGGAAAATCTGCCAGATGAACAGAAAAACGTGGTGGAACTCTCTTACTTCAAAGGACTCACCCAGACAGAAATTGCGACAAAGACCGGCCAGCCGCTCGGCACGGTCAAAACACGAATGCGGCTGGCACTGAAAAAGTTACGGAAGGCGCTAAGTGCTGAAATAGGCACGCAGGTATGACGGACTCTAAAGGACCCAGAGGGATTGACGGCGAAGTGGACCCGCGCTTCGAAAACCTGGCTGCGTACGTCCTGGACGCACTCGACGATGAAGACGAACGCACGGCGGTTGAAGCGCTGATCGAAACCGATAGTGCGGCTCAGGCCGAATTCAACGAATTGACCGAAGCGGCCGAACTGCTGGCGATCGCCGTGCCACCAATCGCGCCCCCGGCCAGGTTGAAAGCCAGGATTCTTGAACAGGCAGCGCGTGAACCCGTGCCAGAGGTCGCTCGGTTAATGTCGAGTGTCAGGGCACAGAAGTCGCAGGCGTCTTCATGGTGGTCGCGTGCCTTCCGGTCCGGGTACGCAGTTTCGGCGGTGGCAGCTGTACTGGTGCTGATTGCGGCCGGAGCGCTGGGAATACAGAACAACAGGCTTGGCGACGAGATCGATTCGCTGCGCGCTGCACTCAACGTTGAGGCGGCGGCAATTACAAGCCTGAGCACCGAACTTTCCACGACCATGACCAATTCGGAAACCACTGTCGCTTCCATGAAGGGCGAAATGGACCAGATGGAAGACGAGTTCAATGCCACTGCCGCACTGGTCGTGCATCAAGAGGGGATGGTGTCGGAACTCGAAGTCGCCAACGATGCCCTCAAACAGGCGCTCCGCGACCAGAGTTGGCTGACATATGTGGCTCTGAAAGGCGGTTACAAGGTCGAAAGCTGGCTTGCAGACAGCCGGACCACCTCTATCACCCCGGTCGCCTCGGGACTGATCGCCGTGCAGGTCGTCGGCAACGAGGCTGTGTTCCAGGTCCACGGTCTCGAGCAGCCACAACCCGGCCTTGCGTACACGCTGTGGCTGCTGGGGAACGGAGAACCAGAGGCCGTATCGCAGTTTGCAGTCAGCGAAATTGGTTCGGCTACCTTTTCTTTCTTGCTCCCTGCCCCGTTCTACCTGTACTCCAGCCTGGTAGTGACACAGGAGCGGATAGACAGAATCGGTACGCAACCCTCGGAAGTGAAATTCCTTTCTGCCGACGCCAACTGACCGGCTCTGGCCGGCTCTGGGGAATTCCTAGACTTCTCTGTCAAGGGTTAAAAGCGCGGATGTCTGCGCCGCGATTCGAAAGCCACCATTTTTTCGCAATCGCGTCGACTTCATGACGCTCGGGGTGCGTTGCATGGGCACGACGATACAGACCGATGCCAGGACCTGGGCGTGTGACCGCTGTGGCGCGGTGATGATCGAATTACACTGCAAGCTGAGGTGCGACAACTGCGGCTTCATGCGCGATTGCAGCGATCCGTAGGGCGTTCCCTGGCCAATCTCACCTCCTGCGATTGGGCGTTGCGATTGCTCGCAGGCGAACGAAAGTCGTCTGGGTTAGGCTAATTGCTCAGAGATGATTACCGTTCGCTCGGGACTTCGGGCCCCGCAAATATTTAAAGCGTTGATTTTAGTGGCGGCGTTAACCGCCATGGTCGCAGCCGGCTGCTCTAAAACGCCCGAGCCCGGGCCCGAATCTGTGCCAGCCGAGCCAACTGTCACCGCACCGGAAGCCGTGACAAAATCCCGTAATGCGATGGCGGACCTCGTCAGTTTCAGGTTCGAGCTAACACATGACTCCGGCTTCACTGCGCTTTCCGGCGGTCTTGAATTGACCAGGGCCGGTGGGGTGGTCACTCAGAACGGGCTCGACCTCGAAGCCGAGGCCAAAATAGGCAGGGCCTTCGTACGAGTCGAGGCAGTGGTCATCGACGATCAGACCTGGATGACGAACCCCCTGACCGGCGCATGGTCGGAGATTCCCCCGGAGGACAGCCCATTCTCATTCCTCGATCCCGTGAAGCTGGTTGCCGACATACTTGGTGATACCCAGGACGCGGTTTTCCCGGAGAACCCCCGGGCAAACGGCGATATCACGATTACGGGCCGGATCAAGGCAACTGCCCTTGCCGCGCTCGTGGGCGTCGTCGACCCCGACGCGGTCCCGGCCGTGACACTCACTCTCAGCTCCGATACGTACCTTTTGAAAAAGATAGTTATCGTCGGAGTGACCCAACCCGAAGACGACGAGAACACTACGCGAGTGATATCGCTTTCCGAGTTCGACAACCCGGTTTCGCTCAAGCCGCCGATCTAGCCGATGCTCAGCAGAGCCGGTCGAATCGTATCCCCCTACAGGCTGCTCCTGCCGCTTTGTTTCGGCGTGTTTATCGCGGCAGACGACATGACAGTCGTCGTGACCCTGTTGCCCGACATGATGGCCGATCTGAGGGTCGCGCCGAGCGAGTTGGACCGCGCCTCATGGTCGATAACCGGATTTCTAATCGGCTTCACCGCAGCAATGCCGCTGATGGGCCGAATCTCCGACCGCGCCGGCTACCGGCTCGCATTCCTGGCGGCCCTGGCAGTGTTCACACTCGGTTCGGCAATGGTCGCGCTATCCCCGCAGATTCCCGGCTGGCTGTACGGCGGACTTCCAGATTTCAACTGGCTGGTCGGCATGCGGGTGTTCCAGGCGATCGGCGGCGGCGCCATGATTCCGATCTCGATAGCCGCGGTGGGCGAGTTGGTCGATGGCAGGCACCGTGCGGTAGCCTACGGGTTGATAGGGGCTAGCGCCGAGGCCGGCGGGGTGTTCGGGCCGTTGTGGGGCGGCGGAATCACGACCTGGTTGTCGTGGGAATGGGCGTTCTGGCTCAATATCCCGGTCACGGTCTTAGCGGCGCTGTGGATCATGCGGAACCCACCTGGCAAACGGAACAAACACGTAAAGGTCGATGTGCCGGCGGGCCTCGTGTTCGCGGCGGCACTGGCTCTGTTAATTGTGGGACTGGTACGAATAGGAGAGCCCGATGCAATAATGGCGATATCGCTTGCTGTGACAGCCGGGCTGGTTGTCCTCCTGATCGCGATGAACACCCGGTCCCCCGACCCCCTGTTCCCCCGACCCTTGTTTCGCCTGGTGTCTTTCAACTTTGCAAATATCACTCATTTGTCAGTCGGGGCGGTCTTGATAATCGGCATGGTCACGGTGCCACTAATGGCGGCGACAGTGTTTGGCAAGACACCGATCGAGGGCGGGCTTCAACTGCTTCGCATGACGGTCGCAATCGGCGCCGCGGCGGTAATTGGCGGGATCATCACCCAGCGCATCGGCCCGCGTGTTCCCGCAATGGTCGGACTCGTTGTTACGTCTCTCGGGTTCCTGCTGATGTCTGGATGGAGCGTCGATATCGCAGAACCGGCCCTCACCATGCACCTGGTGATCACAGGACTTGGAATTGGCCTGTTGATCTCGCCAATCGCAGAGACTGCCCTATTCAGCGTGGTCGACGATCAGCGAGGGGCAGCTTCGGCGCTGATTACCGTGTCACGCATGGTCGGCATGATGGCGGGGCTTGCTGCGATGACCGCGCTGGGCACGGTGCACTTTCAGCAACTGGTTGCAGACGTACCGGCATTTTCGCCAGACCCCGCGGACCAGGCGCGGAATATCGAAACAATCACGAATGCCGGAATGGACGTTTTTACACGCTTCTACGAGTACGCGGCAGTTCTCTCGGCGCTGGCGCTGGTGCCCGCATGGTTGATGACACGGAAGGTACGGCCTCTCGCCTCTCCCTCTGAGGGAGACGCCTAGGGTGTGGGTGAAAGCTTCAAATGCACAGTCAACCGCTCACCCAACTTCAACCCACCCTCGCGCCCAGAGGGCACCCGCCTCCCTGCCGGGGAGGGAGAACATGCCCGGTTCGGGAGCCGGCCATCGGCTATTCAGCGTTGGGTTTGCGCCGCTTTTCTGCCCTTCGTTCGGACTCGAGCCGTCCCAGGTCATAGGAGTTGTGATCGATGTATGACATTGCGTTGGCGAGTGCTCTGTGACCGGCCTTTTCGAGAATCAGTGTGTGCATCCTCTGGCATACCCGGCGGTAGTCGGGATGTCCTTGCTCGGTCGTCCGAAGTTCCAGCATGTGGAAAGCTTCGCGCACGTTGAACTGCATTGAGTAGCGCAGCCTGAACCCGAACGGCACGACGTATTGCGCGATGTCGGGCCCGTGCTGGCTATTCACGCTTTCATGGAATTCGGTCATTCGGCCCATCGCGTCGTCCCACCGCTGCGTCCAGCCGACCTCCTCGACAACAGGCGGGGTGGAGTATCCGTGCTTGACTCCGAGCCGCTGCCAGTCGAGTGTCATCATGCGGTGGCGCTGCAGGTCGCGGAAACTGCCGAAGTCAGAAAGGATGTCGAAGCGGTAATACGACCGCTCCATTCCGCGTCCCGGTTTGTGCCTGCGGTTCTGGCGGTCGCCGACGTAGGAGCGAATCACTTCGGCCTTGTCGTCATCACTCATGTTTTTGACGACCCCTTGAAGCTGGATGTCTGTGAGATCGGTATGCGCATACAACGCCGCGGCTGCAATCTTGTCCTCTGCGTCGGGGTCCCACTCGACGAGAGTTACTTCATCGGCGCTCTGGGGTTCGACTTTGATCCTGGCAGCGATCCGTTCCATTGCATCGTGGTTTTCCTGGAAATAGTTGGACCAGGCACCGCCGCGGTCCGGAAGGTCGACCCGCTTCAAGAACGATGGGATTACCTTGCGGAGCTCTTCGAGCATCATCCGTGCGCAAGCACGTGCCTCTTCAAGGGGATGGCTGTTCATGCGAATCAGCATTGATTCGAAGGCCTGACCGGATGCGAAGATGCCTACATTCGAAAATGTCGCCGCTGGAAGAAGGCCACGCGCCGCGTCGCACGCCCTGGCGCGAATTGAGGATTTGTAGATGAAGTTCGAGTCGCCGTCCTGCTTCGGGGACTGCTCCTCAAAGAACGGGACGCAGGTGTGTACCAGCGCCGAGTATTCGTCGAACAGCCAGTCCATGGTTTTGGCGTAATCATCTGCGAGCGGCCCCGCCTCAACCTCGGGCGGTGCGATGTACCGGTAGCGGTCTCCCAGTTTCTGGTCGTAGAACATGTACCTGGTGGACTGCTCGAGGTATGCCGCAAGACGGCCCCATTCGAGGACCTTGGTGAGAATGTTCGAGGCCTGTTCGCATGCGATGTGTGCGCCGCCCAACTGGGCGACCGAGTCGTCGCCGTACTGGAAGAACACCCGGTCGAAGAGGCCTTCAGCACGCTTCAGCGACACGAGTGCTGCGTCGTTTGAGCCTTCCGCGAGCTGTTCGACGGCCACTTCGGGCTGGTTGTAAAACTCGTCCAGGAACAGACGCCGCAGCGTCTTTGGCGATCGGCTGTAGCGGGCGAACAGCGCGCCTTTTACCACCTCCGGGAGGTTGATGAGGGCGAACACGGGACTATCGACGTTTGTGAAGAAACGGCTCAGGATTGCGGTCTCTTCGGTGTTGAATATTTCGCTTGCGAACATCGTGCCGTGATTCTATCGACTGCCCGGCACGACCGGCAGGGAATCTGGCGTTTCGGAGCGCTGTTCCTACCCGTACCGGCCGATTAAGGAAAGCAGTGAAACTGAAACCGCCTCAGAGCATCAGGCGGGTGGGATTTTCGAGGTTCTTCTGAAACTCCCCGAGGAACACGGCCGCTTCGGCACCATCGCCAACACGGTGGTCGGCCGACATCGTGGCGTTCATTATCGAACCGACAACGATCTCGCCGTCTCGAACGATCGGCCTTTCCTTCACCACACCCACCGCCATGATCCCCGCGTTCGGCGGCACGATGATCGCCGAGAAGGTGTCGGTGCCGAACATCCCGAGGTTCGAAGTGCCGAAAGTCCCCTGGGTCAGTTCGGCCTGGGTGAGATTTCCGCCTTCGCCGCGGGCCCGCTTGCCGAGGTCGCGGACGGCACGGGATATCTCGACCAGCGACATGTTCTGGACGTTCATCACCGCGGGCACGATAAGCCCCTCGGCCAGTGCGATCGCAACTCCAAGGTTGATGCTCGAGTGTCCGATCAACCTGTCGCCATCGAAGGACGAGTTCCACTTCGGGTATTTTGTTAACGCGATCGCGAGTGCCTTCAGGATCAAATCATTTACCGATACGCGGTCGCCTACTTCGGCAAGGGCTTCGTTCAGTTGCTTGCGGAAGGTCATCGCGGCCGACATATCTATTTCATGCGTGACGTAGTAGTGCGGCGCTTCGGTCTTCGAGCGGACCGTCACCCGGGCGATGGCCTGGCGCATGGAAGTCAGAGGGGTGTCGGAGCCATCGAGAACAACCGGTGCGCGACCGCCAGATGCGGCAAAGCCCGGTGAGGGCGTGAAGTTTTCGACATCTGTCTTCGTGATTCGACCACCGGGACCCGTGCCGGGTACGGCAGCGATATCGAAGCCTTTCTCCTTGGCAATCTTGCGTGCGATAGGCGATGCCTTGACGCGGGCGCCCGTGGCCGCGGGTGCCAAAGCCGAAGCCAAAGCCGAAGCCGGAGCCGGAGCAGGGGCTGCTGCCTGCTGGACCGGCACTGGAGTAGGCGCTGGGGCGGGAGTTGACGCTGCAGGAGCCGAAGAATCCGGTGTTTTTGATGCCTCTGGCGGCGCCGTTGGTGATGGGGCTGGCGCAGTGCCCGACGTTTCAGATACATCGGGAACTTCATCGTCGGCGTCACCGATGAATGCGATGACGGCCCCGACCTGGACAAGCGAACCTTCCGAAACGACTATCTTGCGAAGCAGACCATCGGCATAAGCCTCCATCTCGACGACTGTTTTATCTGTCTCGACTTCGGCAAGTTTGTCCCCACGGGTGATCTGGTCGCCCTCCGTCTTGAGCCACTTGACTATGGTGCCTTCGGTCATGTCGGCACCCATTGAGGGCATGGTCACTTCACTGATCAAATCTGCACTCCTGCGGGAACAATCGGCTCGTGTTAGATGTGAGCCTGGCTGAGTTGCGGCCCCGGCCTGAAAAAGACCCGCCGATAGAGGTTACACAACAAATTGCCGACAGTGCGTGAAATTGCCGGTCGCTAATCGGATTCCGGTTGCCTGTCGAGTCGATTTTTTTGACGGCCCGATTTGGCGATGATGCGCATCATAATCTGATGATCGGTTTTCGCCCCGGCGACGTGCTTGGTCTGCTCAAACTGCAGCTCGCGCAGCAATCGCCTGTACGAATCCAACCTCGATCTGAGAAGTCTTCCTTCAGCTATCGCTTCGGTTATCGCACATCCGGGCTCACCAGCATGCGCGCAATTCCGGAACCTGCATTTACCGAGATATTCTTCGATCTCGGAAAAGGTTTTCGCAATGGCCTCTTCACTTCCCGCCGTCAGACCGATCGTGCGGATTCCAGGCGAATCGATCAGCACGCCGCCACCGGGCAGCGAGAGGAGCTGCCGCGTGTTGGTCGTGTGACGGCCCCGGTCGTCGGCTTCCCTGGTCTCCCCGGTATCCATTACTTCTTCGCCCATCAGTTGGTTTACCAGCGTCGATTTCCCGACGCCAGAAGCCCCAATCAGAACAACGGTCTTACCTGTGGCGGTAAAGCGGCGAAGCAGGTCGGTGCCCTCGCCCGTGATTCCGCTGACCGCGAACACCTCTACTCCCGGTGCAGCCGATTCTGCCAACCGGGTCACCTCGGCAAGCGCGGCCATTTTGGCATGCTCGGCCCCTTCAAGCAGGTCGATCTTGGAAAGAACGACAACCGGAACCGACCCGCTACCCCAGACCAACGCGATCTCACGTTCGAGACGGCTGGCATTGAAGTGCGTCGCCGACTGAACGACAAACACCGTGGTGACGTTGGCTGCCAGCAGCTGTTCATCGCCCTGCTCTTTCCCGCGCATTACCCGCCTGCGGACCAGCAGCGCTGTGCGGGGCAGAACGAGTTCGATGGTATCGGGTTCGTTATCCTGGCCCGGTCTGACCAGGACCCAGTCACCCACCGTCGGTTGAGCTGGCTCGATTTCAGGCTCATTGTCAGAGTCGAACTCACCCGGTTGCACAAATCTCGCGAGAGTGCTGACCGCACGAAAATCCCGGGTGCTGGCGTGTACGGAGGTCGAGATCCCGTCGACCCTGACGACCCTTCCCGGCACGAGTTCCGGATCGCCGGTGGTGATCCGGGCGAACTGGTCGCTGACGGTTTCAGTCAGGCCGTACCGGGTGAGTTTCGAGTACGGTTTGCCTCGATTATCGGAGGCGGATGCATCGCTCTGACCGGCGTCATGATCGACACCCTGGCTGGCAGCGTGATCGGGTGTGTTCAACGTGGGGGTTCCTTGAGGCGTTCAGGAGGGCGCTCGGGGAAATCTGCCGCACGTCTCAACATAAACTTTAGATGAGCAATCGAATCGGCAGGACCGAGGTGGCTCCTGGACTGGGCGCGTTCTTCTGGAGTTCAAGTTCAAGCATGTTCATTGAAACTGTCCTCCCCGTTTGGCCGGTTGCCGAATCTCTCGGTACTGGTCTAATTGCCAGATTCACCACTAAAGCTGGATAGATAATACCGTGTTCACGGAACCGGTACAGACCAAATCAACAGAATTTGCAAGTCACACGCCGTTCTCAAAGACGTTGTTTACAGGCCCGGCGGCAGTTCTGCGCCCTCGATTCCACCAGCACCGCTTCCTCTTCCCGACTCCTGCGGAGCGATGCCGGTCGATTCGGCTAATTGGTTATCTTTCAGCGATTCGTGGGAGCGAATTACGTTCTTGCACGCGTGTGCAGCAGGCGATGGCGGGATCGGAACTGGCTCGATCGTTGGGGCGTTCTGTTCCGGCTGTTGATTCTGAATCCGGTTGGCTCTGTTGACATCACTTGAATGAAGTTCGCTATTGCATTGTCATTCTGGGCTTAATTGGCCATTAAGCCCAGAATGACAACGACTACGTCATATCGTAGACATAAGACGCTTTTAGATCATGCCAACACAGCCAATCTCTGATCAGGCGTCAGATCGCGATAGTTGCGTGTGGTATTGTCCAGCTTCGGTCTGAAAGTTCGGGGAAGAGGCAAATGAGGAGGAGCGCCCATGCCCAAACCCACATATGAAGGCCTGCTGGCCGAAACGGTGACTTACACGGGTCACGGCGGGGATGTCATTAGCGCCTACATGGCCCGGCCGCTGGGGTCCGGGCCATATCCCGGCGTGATCGTTGTGCACCACATGCCGGGCTGGGACGAAGCCACCAAAGAAATTACACGGAGATTCGCATATCACGGCTACGCAGCCGTATGTCCAAATTTGCATTTTCGAGAAGGCCCCGATGCCTCACCGGACGACGCGGCGGCTGTTTCGCGTGCGGCAGGGGGTGTGCCGGACGACAGGTTCATAGGGGACGCCGAAGGGTCGGTAATGTTCCTGCAATCGCTGCCTTATCACTCGGGCAAGATCGGGATGATCGGTTTCTGTTCAGGCGGCCGGCAGACTTATCTGGCGGCCGGGCGCATGGACACTATCGACGCGGCGGTCGATTGCTGGGGCGGGCGAGTTATCGCGTCGGCTGATGAGCTTACTGAGCGGCAACCGGTGGCGCCGATCGATTACACGCCCGACATCAAGAATCCGATTCTGGGAATTTTCGGCCTGGACGACGGTTCGCCGAGTCCGGAGCAGGTCGATGCGACTGAAGCCGAGTTGAAGAAGCATGGCGTCGACTATGAATTTCACCGGTACGAGGGGGCAGGCCACGGTTTCTTCGCCACCGATCGACCTTCATTCAGGCCGGTCCAGGCGAAAGAAGCCTGGGAGGTCGTGTTCGATTTCTACGGGAGGCACCTTGCGGGGTAACTCCGTGCCGATGGCTCCCTGGCAACAGCTCCACGAACGAGCAGAACCCGACAGAAAACGAGTGGTCAGTGAGGCTTTATGTCCCTGTCGAACTCAAGGCGGGGAGTCCGGATGTTGCTCGGTCGGGATGACTGCTTGATTGCGCCTTTCCAGATGGCCATCAACTCTTCCGATTCGACTTCTTCTTGCGTGTAGTCGTGATGTTCAAGAGCATGTTGTTGTACAGCAGCGAGCAACGCGGCCAGCGAATCACCGGTGACTGCGGAACCACAGTCATATCCCATATCAACTCAGGCAACTCTTATCAGCAAGGCGGTGCTCCTAAAACCTGCTTATGACCAGCGGAACGGTCGGAATTGTTCTTTGGGAAACAATACCGCTTCCTCTTCAATTCTGGGCTCAACATCGCTGATGTTTTAACAGGATTTTGTATTTCGCACAAGTTCACTCAAATAAATTCACACAACAGGGGAGACGCAGAAATGTGCACATGGATTATTGAAAAAGCGGAAATGGAAGGATCGGCAAAGGGGCCCGACGGCTGGTTCAAACTTGCCCGGGCGAACGTCTACTATGACCACCCGTACGATGCGCCAATGGACCACGCTCTTGTGATCGATTTTGTCGAAAACCCAGATCGGCCCGAAGGACGTGTGGCGGTCGAAATAAGCGCCGAGTCGGCCAGGCGCCTCATCGTCAGCATTCAGACGGCCCTTGAGACCGGCGAGCGGGAACACGCGCTCAATTAGACGCACTCCGCTGAGGCCTGGCTGAATCGATCGAGCCAGAGTTCAAGAAAGCTCCGGGTCAGTCGCATCGCCAGTTTCATTAATTGATGCCTCGCCATGGGTCTTGCTACGAATCTGGCCTTCGGCTTCATAGAGTGGCTTTACCAGGGGCAACCAAAATCCGATCTCCGCCCCTCCGCCGGTGGGACTTTCAATTGAGATTTTGCCACCGTGGGCCTCAATCAGAGATTTGACGATGCTGAGGCCCAGCCCCGTCCCAGATTCGCTCCGAGTGATTTGATTGTCCACACGGTAGAAGGCGTCGAATATCTTTTGTTGGTCGGCCTGAGAAATGCCCGGACCGTTGTCTTTGACAATTATTTGGAGATTGCCCTCAACTCGCTCTATCGAAATCACGATATGAGACCCGACGGGAGAATATTTTGATGCGTTGCTGATCAGATTGGTCAATACCTGCACGAGGCGATTTTTATCTCCCTCGATAAGGTGCGGCATATCGGATCCGTGAATTCTTAGTGATTGGTTCTTCTCTACGAGAGTTGGCGAGTAACTGTCGACGGCTTCCCGAACCGCTTCGGCAATATCGAACTGAGCAAGATTTAGCCCCAGCGTTCCGGCCTCAATCCTGTTGGCGTCAAGCAACTGCGAGATCAGCCATTTCAACTGAGCGCCGCATCTCTTCATAACGTCGAGTTGTTGTTTTTGTGTCGAAATCAGGTTGCCAGGCTTGTTTTTGCTCAAAATGTCGGTGAATGAAATCAGACTGGTCAACGGCGTGTTCATTTCGTGCGAAAGCCTGCCAAGGAAATCCGAGATCATGCGGTGTGCCCGCGTAAGCTCCACATTCTGTACCTGCAGCTCCCGTGCTCCGGCCGACTTTTTCTCAAGCTGTTCAACCATCTCCCTCACCCGTTTGTCTTCAGTAATATCACGGGCAAGAATTTGCATTGCGGGTCGGTCATCGCGATCGGTCCGGCCAACCCGAACAAGGACCTGGAATTCCGAGCCGTCCTTCCTTCGACTTGTGCTCTCGATCGAGATTGTTTCTTCATATCGAAGATCTCTCCACATTCGATGGACGGTGGACCGCTCCAGGCCGGGCAAAAAGTCCGAAACCAACAGTCCCAGAAGCTCCGAGCGCTCGTAACCGAGCGCCGCGCAGGCCACCTGATTAATATCGAGGGTGAGCGTGGTGACCGGGTCTGCGACGATGTACGCGTCCGACAAAAATTCAACGGCGTGGCGGTAGTTAGAAACCAAGACTGTTATTTTTTGAAGCGTGCTGGTTAAATCGAAGTACCGGAATTCACGACTTGCTGGCGCAATCGGGAGGACCGCTCTGGTCGCGCCGGACCGGTCCGCGTCCGCTCGATACGGACCGGGTTCAACTTGCGTAACAAGAGTCGGTGCTGCCCACCGGCATGTCAGCGGTCGAATCGTGTATCTGGCATGCGCAAAATGCCGTATTGCCGTCAGCCTTCAATGGGCATTTCCGCCACCCAAAACTGCGCCAATTGACGCTGCCAGCGCGCTGTGTCGGGTTCAGCCGATTCCGCGGTGAACCGCAAACAGTGCAGCCTGGGTGCGGTTCGAAACGTGGAGCTTGTCAAGGATATTGCTCACATGTTTCCGCGCAGTGCGTTCACTGATTGTCAACGAGTTTGCGATCTCCTGATTCGAAAGTCCCAGGGCCAGCAGTTCAAGCACGTCGTGTTCCCTTTTGGAGAGGGGGACCGCCGGATTAGTCTCCTGGGCAGATCCGGAAAATTCCCGGATCAGTTTTCGAGCAATCGTCGGGTGCAGTGACGACTCGCCCCGGCTGACTTGCCGTATCGCCCGCAATAAGTCTTCAGGCGACGAGTCTTTCAGCAGGTAACCATGTGCCCCGGCTTTGATTGCCGGGAAAAGAAGATCATCCTGATCGAAGCTGGTAAGGACAAGAATGTGGATATCGGAATTATGTTGTCGAATGCCCTCGATCGCCTCTAATCCGCTGACCCCTGGCATCATCAAATCTAGAAGGACGATATCGGGCAGCAGTTGCCCCGCTTTCTCGATCGCCTCTTTACCATCCGCAGCGTCGCCGACAATTTCCATGCCTGTCTCAGTTTCGATCAAAGCACGGAGACCCGACCGGACAACAGGGTGATCGTCGGCGATCAGTACTCGGATTGGACCGTCCATCTCATGACGATTCATGCGCTTGCTCCTTGATGATCGGGATGATCGGCGCCGGATGATCCGGAGTCGGGGGAATCTAACCCTATGAACGCCGTGATTGTGGTCCCTTCGCCTACGACAGATTTAACCGACAACCGACCTCCGATGTCGCTCAAGCGTTCGCTCATGCTGGCCAGGCCAACGCCACCCTGGGCGGAACGTTCCGCTACCGCGAATCCCCGCCCGTTGTCTCCCACAGTCAGTTCTATGCCCCCGTCAACTGTGTTGATCCTCATCTCCACAATCGAAGCGTTCGCATGTTTGATCGCGTTGTTGAGGGCCTCTATGGCGACCGGAAACAGCGCGTTCTCTATGTTGGCCGGGAGCCTGTATTCGCGGTCCAATATCAGCCGGGTCCTGACACCTGATCGTTTTTCCACTGCATCCAATCTGTGCTGCAAAGCACTAATCAATCCTGCATCTTCGAGTGCGGGTGGCCTTAATTGATAAACGAGCAGCCGCATCTCTTTGAGCGCTTGAAGTGCCGATTCGCCCATCTGACCCAGACGTGCCTTGACCTGCTCAAGATCGCCAGCGTTGGCGTGGCGGATACTTGCCTCAGAATGCAGGGTCAGGCTGTACAGCGTCTGAGTGACCGAGTCGTGCAGGTCGCGGGCCAGCCGGTTCCGTTCCTCGTGTGCAGCCATCACCCCCGCCTGCTTGTATAACCGGGCGTTTTCGACGGCGGGAGCAATCTGGTTGGCTACCCGGATGGCAAGTTCAAGGTGTTCGTTTCCATAGGCATCCGGGTCGCAGGAACTCAGGTTCAGCACGCCAATGGTCTGGTCCCGCACGTTGAGCGGGACTGCCAGCCCGGTGGTCAACCCGGCAGCAGCACCGACTGCGCTGTCGGGGTTTTCCATTGCATGTCTGGCGGTCGATTCGGCATCGAATAAAAGCGCCTGGCGACGGTGTATAACAGGGCCAAGCCTGGAGGCAGAGATTGGATGAGAGACATCTTCAGACCAACCCTCTACCTGCAGTCCTGAAAGGTAAACCGGGCGGATCGTGTCGTTCGCCAGGTCGAACTCCGATATGGATATCCTGTCGAATGGGATCAACGAACCGACCAGGTTGGCAAAACGCTCGTAGACCTTCCCGATTGCCAGAGTGCTGCCAACCACAACGCCGATTTCGGCCAGGACCGACCTCTCGTGCTCCATCCGTTTGCGTTCGCTGATGTCCCGGAGCACGACCTGTACCGCGCTTTCGCCCCGGAATTTGATCGGTGTTGCGATCCCCTCGAAATTTACCGTGCTGCCGTCTGCTTTAAGGAGCTCGACTTCGGCTGCTGGAGCCGTCTCCCCGTGCCTGAGGACCCGATTTGAACGTTCACGGTGCAGGCCCCGAAACTCGGGCGCGATAAAATCCATGAGCGGTCGTCCTACCATGTTCGCGGAACTTTCGAACCCCAGGAGTTTCGGGCCGGTCGAATTTGCGAACACAATGATCTCATCGACGTGGACAAGAATTAAGTCGGGCGACTCGTCCACCAGGCTGCGGTAGCGTTCTTCGGTCTCCTGGAGCGCCCGTTGCATTTTTTTCCTGACGGTGATGTCGCGGACCGCGAATATCACGCACGCTTTGCCTTCGATCTCGATCGCGGTGGCAGCGACCTCGACAGGCAACAAATCACCGTTTGCGGTGCGGCAGGAAAGTTCGGTAGTCCGCACGGACCTGTCTCGCAATGCCTCGCCGACTATCTGCCGCCACATGAGCACCTCATGTGGGTGGACACCAACCGGCCCCGTCTCCATCAATGCCGAGCGGCTGTAACCGAGCAATTCGCATGCCCGTTCATTGACGTCGATAAATACTTCGCCCACAGGGTCCACGACAAACACCGCGTCGCCTAAGCGATTAAATATTGCACGGAACAGGTCTGTTTCTAGGAGAGCCGATGACACAATGTGATCCACTTTCGGGGGCTGGGTTAGCGAGCGCTCCAGGTCGACGGAAACACGGCCCGCAGGCCATGTTTCGCTCATATGTCAGCAGGCTCTCGTTTGCGATGCGGGCACGGAAACCGAATGACATTTATAGGATGCGCAAAAGCCGAAAAACGGTTCGATTTCTTCTGTTTTATGGCGATTCTCGAGCCGCGGTACGGTTCGGGCCGCACGATCTCTTGCTTGCACCACGTCAGTACTCGATGCGCTTACCTGGTGATTTCCGGGTTTTTACCCGAACGTACGGAAACCGGCTGGGGCGAAATCGTGCTGGCCTGGCCCGTACCCATGTTTTTTCATCAGTGCCGCGAGATGCCTCAGTGAGCATAAATAGTGAAGATATTTCCACTCGTCGGCGGGTTACTACACCGAGTTCAGGAAGCCTTATCCACAGCGGATATTCGACCTGGTCCGCGATAAATTCCAACCGGACGGGCAAGTGGTTCCGGCGCGTGGTAGGCGTCGACCTGTCCGCAGAAATGGTCGGTTATGCACGCCAGAACGCCATCGACCAAAAGATCAAAAACGTCGATTTTCATGTTTTGTCCGGGGACGACATTTCATCGGTGGCGGGCGAGTTCAGACTCGTCTCTTACGGCAGCGCACTCCACTGGATGGACATCCCGAAAACGCTTGCCGCCGGCAATTCGCTGCTCGCACCGGGCGGTGGCGTCGCCGTCCTGGGCATGCGCAGTATCTGGGGCGGAGGATCGGACTGGGAACAGACCGTGGTCCAGGTTGTTCGGCGTTGGATGGGGCAGGACCGGCGGGCCGGCACGGGCACGTTCGACACGTCAATTCAAGAAAATATTCGATTTGAGGATGCACTAAGCGACGCCGGGTTCGACGTGTTCGATTCGGGAGCCATCGAGGCACGATACACGGTCGATGTGGAATTCATCCTCGGCCACCTTTATACGACGTCTTACTGCAACCGTGACTTGCTCGGCGATCGCGTCGAGGAATTCGAGGAGGACAGGACTGGTGCAGGCTGATTCGACAGGCCGTTATTTTTCGTTCGGGTTTGAGAAGTAGTCGCGCATCGGGGTGAAGTAGTGATCTTGCCATCCCGATTCGTAGCCCTCGGCCTGTCCCGCCGGGATGTTCCAGTGGCGCAGTGTGATATGCGTGCCGGTCGGAGACGCCTCGAACGTCACCTCGATGGATGAATCCGGGTCGGAGTTTGCGAACTCGGATGTCCGCCAGGTCTGCAGTATCCTCTCGCCGTCCACCAACTCCAGGTTTACACCGTGGATGTAGCCGCCGTGAGCGGTGAAAGCGCCGCCCACCTCGGTCGACGCGGTAGCTGGCGATTGGGTCATCTCACCATGCGCGTCGCCGTCCAGCCATGCGTCATACACTGCCCGGGGTGAAGCCGGAAGTTCGGCTGAGACCGTGAACCTGTTCAACGCTTTTCTCCCTTCAGCCAAAAACGGTCGTCCATTTTCCCATTATTCCCGTAGGGTTCCTCGCCATGACCGGATGGGCGCCGATCCGTGAATGCCGATCTGGAAATGCCGGTGCGGGGTTGCCAGCGAGACCCCCAAATGGCCCAATGGTCAAATCACGGTCAGCCGCCGTATTCTAAGCGCCCCGCCAGAATGGCGACCGGAACCCAGACAACAACTCAGACCACAACCGATGGAAGTAAGCGTATTGGACAAAATATTCACGGAAAGGCTTTCGAGGTGCTACACCGGCGCCGTATTCGACGTGCTGAAAGACATGGGACACCCCGACTGCACCCTGCCCCATGACATTCGTCCGCTTGACGACACTCAAACTCTCGCAGGGCCCGTCTGGACCTGCAGCGGCCGGATCGACGAAACCATCTCGAACGACGATTCCCTGATGAGCTGGACCGGACTACTGAGCAAAGCACCCTCGGGCACGGTGCTCGTCTGTCAGCCGAACGATTCGACGATTGCACACATGGGCGAACTTTCGGCAGAAACACTCAAATATCGGGGCGTTCTCGGGTACGTGGTGGATGGTGGCACCAGGGATGCCGCGTTCATAAAAAAACTCGGATGGCCGATGTATTTCCGCTACTACACCCCCCGGGACGTCGTCGGCATTTGGGGGGTCGAATCAACGGGAGAACCAATCACCATCGGGAAGGTCGAGATATCTACTGGCGACTGGATTCTGGCCGATATCGACGGTGTTGTGGTAATCCCCCAGCCGCTGATCGGAGAGGTCCTGGACAAAACCGAGGAAATAATGTCGACCGAGAACGAACTGAGGAACATGATCCTGGACGGCATGGACCCGCAGGAAGCGTATAAAAAATACCGCCTTTTCTGACTTGTTTATTACGCCAACACCTGCGTTGTGTGGCCTATTGGGCTCTGCTAGGATTGTGAATCGATTCTCGAAGTCAAAATTCCCACTTTTGTTGAGGTTATGTTGACAACTGCTGAGACGAAGCAGAGTTCTAAGTTGCGTGAGCAGATCCGACAGGTTCTGAACTCGCAGCGACAGCCCACAGTCACCGTTCTCTCCTCCCTTCTGGCTGTGCAGGATTCGATCCACCATCTGCCCGACGAAGCCATCAGGGAAACGGCAACTTTTTGCGGCTCGACTATCAACGAAGTCTGGAGTGTTGCATCTTTCTACACCAACTTCAGGTTCACTCCGCCCGGTGAAAAGACCCTCGACGTGTGCTGGGGGCCTTCCTGCCACATCCTGGGTGCACAGGAAATACTCAACTCCGTCCATGCCGCACTCGAACTGAACGAGGAGGGCGAAAGTCCGGACGGCAAGGTGACACTGAGTTACAACACGTGCCTGGGCGCGTGTGCGCAGGGTCCATGCATCGCCATCGATCATCACCTGATCGGCAGGCAAACGCCGGAATCCGCAGCCAAGATCGCGCGTGAACTACGAGGGCTCGATGGCTAATCGCCATATCGACAGGCCAACCAACGAGTAAAAAGGAAACCGATGCCCACGCCGTTCGAAGAACTTCAAGCCCGCGCAGCAACGCGCTGGGAGGAGTTGACCGCGGGTGAAAGCGCCTGGATTCGAGTTGGCGGTGGTGCCTCCGGCCAGGCGGTTGGCGCAGACAAAGTGCTCGATGCCTTCAGGGAAGCCGTGGAGTCGTCGGGCGCGAACGCTACTGTTTCGATGGTGGGTGCACCTGGACTGATGTACCTGGAGCCGCAAGTCGATGTGTTGATGCCGGACGGCATTCGTATCTTTTACGGAAACGTAGGACCTGAAGAAGCCAGAACGATCGTTGAACAACACGTGAAGAACGGCGAACCGCTCCTGGACCGTGCATATGCGTACACCGCGAGAGATGGTACCGCCACAAATGGCACCGACCGGGTTGGCCCGGGCACTGGCGACCTGCCCACGCTCGACAGCATGCCGATGGTCGCTCTCCAGGAGCGAATTGCCACACGCAATTTCGGCGACATCGACCCGCACGACATCCTCCAGTACGTCGCCAACGACGGCTACTCTGCACTGAACCGTGCGTTGACCGAAATGACGCCCGACCAGATCGTAGATGAGATCAAAAACTCCGGCCTGCGCGGCCGCGGCGGGGCTGCATTCCCCGCAGGTCTGAAGTGGAGCTTCCTGGCCCCCTCGAACGCCCCCGTGAAGTACGTGCTCTGCAACGCTGAGGAGGGCGACCCCGGGGCGTTCAACGACAAGGGGATTATCGAGAGCGACCCGCACACACTTGTCGAGGGATTGATTATCAACGGGTACGCGACCCGTTCATCGCACGGCTTTATCTTCATTCGGCAAGGTCACGAAATGTCGATCAATGCCGCCGGCAAGGCCGTAGAACAGGCGTACGAGGCGGGGCTGCTGGGCAAGAATATTCTCGGAACGGAATTCTCGTTCGAAATGGAAGTGTCGCTCACCGGCGACTCATACGTCGCAGGCGAAGAGACCGCGCTAATGGAAGCCATCGAGGGCAAGCGCGCTACTCCCCGGTTCAAGCCCCCGTTTCCCGCCGCGGAGGGCCTCTGGAAGAAGCCGACGAACATCAACAATGTCAAGACGCTCGCGTACGTCCCCGAGATCGTGCGAAACGGTGCCGAATGGTTCAAAGGAATAGGTACCGAAACGACTTCTGGTACTGCCATAGTCTGTCTTTCCGGGCACATAAAGTACCCCGGCATGTACGAAATCCCGATGGGAATGACAATCCGCGACGTGCTCGAAAAAGTCGGTGGTGGCGTTTCGGAAGGTGAACGGATCAAGGTCATCCAGGCGGGCGGTCCGCTGAACGGCCTGCTCGGCGAAGAAGCCTTCGACACGATTATCGACTTCGATGCAATGACTGCCGCAGGTGCATCGATCGGTTCAGGCGGAATCATCGTGGGCAACGAGACGACTAACGTGGTCGACCTGCTCAGAACTCTTATCGCGTTCAACCAGTTCGAATCGTGCGGCAAGTGTTTCCCGTGCCGGCTCGGCAACACACATATGCTCGAAATCCTGAACCGCATGTGCGAAAACAAGGCAAAATCATCCGACCTCGCCCTGCTCCAGCGAGTCGGTCTCAGCATGAAGGCCGGTTCGCTGTGTGGTCACGGCCAGCTTGGCTACAACCCGATCGAATCAGCGCTGAAGTACTTCGGCGATGAGATCAAGGCTTCCCTCAATGGAGAACTTGAACTGACCGGCGTGTTTGGCGATGGCACAATGATCCTCCCCAGCCGCACACGGCCCTAGTACCCCAACGTCCAACAAGTCATAACGCTCGGAGATTTCTGCATGGCCGATGGAACTACCTTCAAGATCGATGGCCGCGAGGTGTTCGCAAAACCCGGCCAGACCATTCTGCAGGCGGCGCTCGATCAGGAAATCTACATTCCGTACCTGTGCTACTTCCCGAAGATGAAGCCTGTAGGCACCTGCCGGACCTGCATGGTCGAGGTCGAGGCGAACGGGCGGACGATGACCGTTGCATCCTGCACGACGCCCCCGACGCCCGACGCTGAGGTCAACACGAAAAGCCCTCAAATCAGGGGACTCCTCAAAGACACCATCGAACTGCTGATGACCGAACACCCGCACGGGTGCCTGACCTGCCACCGAATCGAACTGTGCGGGCCCCAGGACATCTGTCAGCGCCACGTGACAGTTACCGACAGGTGCACGATCTGTCCCAAGAACGAACGTTGTGAGTTGAAAGATACCGTGCGGATGGTCGAACTCGACCTGCGTACGCCGTTGAACTACCACCGGCGCGACCTTCCGATTCATGTCGACGACCCGTTCTACGACCGCGACTACAACCTCTGCATCGTTTGCTCGCGCTGCGTCCGTGTTTGCGAAGAAATCAGGTTTGACACAGCGTTGACGTTGACATCCCGGTCGGGAGTTGCGCTTGTCGGCACCGCGCACGGGACTTCTCTGCTTGAATCGGGCTGCGAGTTTTGCGGTGCGTGCATCGACGTCTGCCCGACCGGCGCCCTGGTCGAACGTTCCTACAAGTGGGAAAAGGCCGTTACCGAAGTTACGACGATCTGCACAAACTGCCCGGTTGGCTGTCAGATGGTCGCCGAAGTCAACAAGTTCGGCAAGGTCGTCCGTTTCAAAGGCGATCTCGCCGGGGCGGCAAACAACGGCCAGGCGTGCATGACAGGCAAGTTCGGCTATGACTACACGAACGACGTTTCGAGGTTGAAGCGACCATACATCCGTGAAGGCGGAATTCTGCGCAAGGCCACGTGGGATGAAGCACTGGAGCGTATTAAAAAGGGGTTGAGCGGAAGAACGTCCAGTGAAGTTGCGGTCATAACGTCGCCGCGCGGATCTAACGAAGATCAGTACATCGCTGCGAAGTTTGCCCGGACAGTTCTCAACACCGCGAACATCGATTCCGCTCTGAACTCGGACCACGCCCTGCTATCACGCCTGGAGCTACGACTTGGCGCGGGTGCGGCAACCAACCCCATCTGGGACCTCGAAAATTCGAAGAGCCTGTTAGTTGTGGCCGGCAATCCGACCGAGGAACAGAACGTTCTCGCCGTGCCTGCAAAGAAGGCAGTGCGCGAAGGCGCAAAGATGATCGTGATCGACTCGCGTGAAACCGAGTTGACCCGCTACGCAGCCGAGTGGCTTCGCCCCAGGCCAGGGTCGGAGGCTCTGCTGCTGGCTGGCATCGCACGGGCAGTAATTGATGAAGCCCTTGAAGACAAAGAATATTTCGCCACACGCATTGAGCACGGTGAAGAGTTGAAACAGTCGCTGTGGAAGTTCGACCTGGCAAAGGTTTCCCGTGATTCTGGCATCGAAGAATCGCAGATTCGGCGGACGGCACGGATATTCGCAGGGAGCGGTGCAGGGGCGATACTACTCGGGACCAATGGCCTGAGCGACAGAGCGGCCGAGAACGTGGTCGATGCCGCGGTCAACCTCTCAGCGATCACCGGAAACATCGGGGCAGTTTCCGGTGGCATTTACCCGCTTTACCAGGGGGCGAACACTCTTGGCGCACGCGACATGGGAGCGGCGCCTGGCGAAAACGGACTCGGTATTGCCGGAATGATCTCGGCGATGGCGGCCAATGGAACCACCAACGGAACCAAAAGCAGTATCAAGGCCGCTCTCGTGATGGCCGACGGTGTGTCAGGATACTCGCCAACGCTCGAAGGACTTCCAGCGGCGCTGGGCAATCTCGATTTCCTCGTTGTATCCGCGGTGTTCGATTCTGAAATCACCGCAAATGCAGATGTTGTGCTGCCCGCCGCAACCTACGCCGAACAATCGTCCACGGTAACCAATGTCGAGCGGAGAGTTCAACTCCTGCGGGTTACGGCCGAGCCGCGGCACGAGGAGCAGACGGGCTGGGAAACAATCGCCAGAATAGCAACGGCTATGGGCGGCTCTGATTTTGAATATGCGTCGGCGTCAGACGTTTTCACCGAGATCGCCAGCAACGTTACGAACTACGACGGTTTAACGCACGAACGGTTGCAGACCGGCGGCGTGCAGTGGCCGTTGGAATCCTCAAATGGCGGTGGCACGCCTCTTCTCTATGAAGACGCCGCGCAAATGGTGACGGTCGTCCCGCTCAACTACAACGAACTGGCGCAGTCCGTCGAGACCGGGTCTCTCACGTTCGCTCCCGGGCGTGTACTGAGCCAGCCCGAGCGTGATGTCGACATTCGAAAACCTGGCGAGATGAACTACATCGAACGAGAGCAACTGGTGCAGGTACACCCCGACGACGCAAAGTCAGCCGGGTTTAGTGAAGGCGACATGATCCAGGTCAAGACCGACGACGGGCATGTGCTGGCACGCGGCAGAGCGGTCTTCGAATCGCCGCAGTCAGGACTTGTCGGGGCTACGGCGCTGTTTGGCGAGCTGGCGACGAGAATGCATGAGATTGAAACAGCCGACTGGTCGCCATTAATGCCAGGGTTAGGTTTCTCACGGGTTACACTTGAAACCGCACCGGTCGAACAGGAAGCTGGTGCTGCAGCTGATTAGTCCGGGTATTTGCGGCGGTTACGCTGCATCTGTCTGGCAGTAACCTGTATCTAATGTATCGAGTGACAGTCCCGAAGACTGGTCGCTCCGCCGACTTTTGAAAGTTGGACTCTGTTTGGAATATCGCTAAAGGGGCGAATTTGAATGGCAAAACCGCAGGATGTGAATGACGCCGAGTTCGACGCCGAAGTTATCGACTCCGATATTCCAGTGCTGGTCGACTTCTGGGCGGAATGGTGTGGACCCTGCAAAATGATCGCCCCGGTTGTCGAAGAGTTGGCCGGCGAATACGACGGCAAGATAAAGTTCGCCAAGCTGAACGTCGACTTCAACCCGCAAACGTCGGCCAAGTACGGTGTGCGCAGCATCCCGACACTGCTGATCTTCAAGGGTGGAGCGCCGGTCGGACAGATCGTCGGGGCAGTCCCGAAGAGCGTGCTGCAGGCACGGCTCGACGAAGCCCTGACTGTCTAGAGACCCAGAAAGCACAAATCTAAATCTGGCCCCGGAAGCAACAGCACGGTTGCTCCCGGGGTCTTTTTTGTGCTTTTCGCAACTTGCTGGCAGAGAACAAACCTGATTTCCCGACCCCTGTGGAGGGACCTCAAGGCGGAGCTATCGTCGGACCCCTCTAAAACCACGCATGACGCCGGTCTGCTCCGATCATGTTAAAAGAGCCAACTCGATTCAGAATCCCCTGCCCAGATCACAGGCAGTTTCTCGGCCCAAACGCCGGAAATTCGGACGCTGTCAGGCCCGAATTACACTCTCAACCCATGATCACGCGATATTCTTGCCGGGTTCACTGAATGGCAGGGGAGTGGATGGGTCCCGGTGGGCCTCACGGACTTCAACTCCGCTGGCGTGCGCCCTTCGGCGTGCGCGGAGGGTTCGACTCCCTTGCACTCCCGCCAGTCCAAGTTATGATGCCGCCGTATCGCGAAACCTAAATCGCCAAGGGCTGGCATATGGACTTTCCACGAACGGTTGACGAGATAACGCCTGAATGGCTGACGCGGGTGCTGCGCGACAAAGGCGTTATTGATAAATCTACCGTCGAGTCGGTGAGCGCAAGCGTCCTCGACGGCGGGGCCGCGAGCCAGGTTTACAAACTCGTTATCGAGTACGACTCCGACGCGGAGCGAGCCCCGAACAACCTCGTTGCGAAAGTCGCTCATCAGAATCCTGAAACACGATCATTAGTTGATGATCTTGATCTGTACGAGACGGAAATTCTGTTCTATCAGCATTTCGGTGCAGCGGTTGGTATTGCGATTCCAACCGTTTACTTTTCTTCTTACGACTCTGCTGCCGGAGAGATGATGCTACTGCAAGAAGATCTCAGTAATCTTCGATCCGTTGCGTCTGGAGTCGACTGTAGTTTTGACGACGCGGTAAAAGCTTTCGATGCTGCCGCCGGATTGCACGCAAAATGGTGGGGCGACGAATCTTTGTTCGATATCCCCTGGCTGATCGACTACAGCGACGAAGCGTACGCAACAAGTCTTTCTGAGAAGTATTCACCGCATATCGACAGGTTCGTAGAATCGGCAGGCAGCTACTTGCCCAGCGGCGTGGAGCAGATCCTACGAGATCTGGCTCCTAAATACGCCGAGGTTGTTGCGCATTCCGGAATCCGACCCGTGACCCTGAACCACGGCGACTACAAGCCCGCAAATATTTTCTTCGATGATTCGGAAGACGCTGAAAACCCGATCGTGGCGTTCGATTGGCAGGTTGTTCAACGAGGAAGACCTGCCTCTGACGTTGGGCAGTTTCTAATCACATCGTTCGACAACGACAATCGTCGTCGAATCGAGTCGAAGCTGGTCGAGAACTACTACGACTCGCTTACTGGCAATGGAGTGACTGGCTACTCAAAAGCTGAACTTGAGTTTGTAGATTATCCGGAAAGTATGCCGCGCGGATATGAACCAACCGGCGGAAAACAGAAATATGAATATTATTATGATAATGCACTGAAAAAAAACGTTCCTGGCATAGATGTAAATACATACGGTACAAGCCAGGCGGATTTAAAAATAGCACAAAAATTTGAAGACTTAAAAATGGCTGTCGATATGGACACCAAATCACAAAAATTTGAAGATTTAAAAAAGCAAGACCATTTCAACAAAGCCAGACTCGCCCGCCTTAAGGCAACGCGCGCCCTCACGGATTATACGAACAATTATGAGTAATCTAAGCTTTCGTCCAGGGAAAAGTTTTCCTCGCGGATAGATTACTCATAATTGTTCGTAGGATGCCTTATACAGCGACTTTATTAACGAATCTATGTCATATCATGGAGTGTAAAACTTTGCGCGCTAAAGTAAAAAAGAAAATAGCATGGAAACTGAGAAAACTATACATTATTAAAGAATTGTTTTGTTCACATAAATGGAAACATTATATATACGGGACAGAAATATGTACAAAATGTACAAAAAAAAGAGATGATAACGTAGAACTTTATTAACTTAAAGAGAGAAATCAAATGATTACTATAATAGACGAAAGAGATAGATATATAAAAAATTATCAAGATGCTCTTGATAAAACTGGGAGGCAGGCATCCGGATGGCCAATAATAACAGCAGAACAAATATCTTGCGATAGCTCTTTAGTATCTTTAGATCAGCAACCTCCAGATACTGATCAAGCTCCAGATAAAAACTTCCCACCAGAAGAAGAATATGGAGAAGACGACTGTGATAGGTTGGATTCCGGTGAAATTTATTTTGACGCGGATGAAAAACCGTTCGGATATTTCGAAAAAGAACCTATTGGTCTCGGGCCAAAAAAAGCCGGGCCCAAAACAGGCGACGGTCGGCAACAAGGCGACCCTAAAGATCATCAATGTGAACCTGGAATGACAGAAATAGGTGGTTGGATAATATGTAAACATTGTGGGGCGGACTTAAAGCAAATAGCACCATGAAGATATTGAAACAAATATCGTATTGGTTGTTTCTTTTATTGTTTTATGATCTGGGCATATAGAAAAAGGGTTTGTATAAAATGCGGGAGAAAGTATGGTTGTACCCTGGAATGCAGGGCTGGCATTTTGTGATTGTCAACAAAAAAGTATCTGCTGATATTAAGAAGAATTTTGGAAATTTAAAAAGAGGATGGGGATCGTTTCCGGTGAATGTTACGGTAGGGAAGACAAGCTGGAAGACATCATGTTAAAGCGTTCGGAACTGGGTATTCGTTTCACAGACGCGGTTAAATCGCAATTACCAGAGTGGGGTGTCGAAGAAGTG
>JADFLG010000020.1 GCA_022564545.1 Chloroflexota bacterium
GATGGTCGAGATGACGAAGGGTGGCAGGTGGCTTGCACATGTTAGAGCACCACCGGCGCTAGCTCCCCGCGCTTCGCATGGCCTCGATGCCTGCCTTCATTCCGCCTGCGTAGTTGAATACGCCGGTGCCTGAGATCAGCGTCGTGGCACCCGCGTCGATGACATCACCGGCTGTATCGTCCTTGATGCCGCCATCTACCGCAATTTCAAGTTCGGTTCCGGCCGCATGCGCCATGTCGGCCAACCTGGCGATCTTCGGCAGCATCTCGGGCATGAACGACTGACCGCCAAAGCCCGGCTCAACCGTCATCACCAGCACACGGTCGATCAGCGGCAGCACCGATTGAAGTACCGAAGCAGGAGTATCGGGCTTCATCGAAACCGCAGGTCTCATTCCGGCGGCGCGGGCATCGTTCAGAGAAGCCTCGAGATCGTCACACGCCTCGACGTGGATGGTGAAAATGTCGGCACCGGCATCGGCAAACTGCTGTGCGAAGCGTGCGGGTTCGACGACCATCATATGTACGTCGATCGGCAACTTTGTGATGGGCCGAATCGCCTCCAGGACCGGGATTCCGATGGTGATATTCGGCACGAAACTGCCGTCCATCACATCGAAGTGGAGCTCGTCCGCCCCGGCCGCTTCGACCGCTCTAACCGACTCGCCAAGCCGGGCGAAATCGGCCGCAAGCAGTGAGGGCGATATTTTAATGCGTGGTGACAGTTTTATTTCATGATCCTTGTTGTGTTAGTCACCCGGTCCGCACTTCCCTAAAAATAGGAACTACTCATATTCGGCGAGCATCTGCTTTGCGTCGGTTATTGCCGCACGAACGCGGTCGGGGGCGGTGCCGCCGGGTACGTCACGTGCCGCAACAGCCGATTCAAGGGTGATTTCCATGACGCCTTCGTCAAATAGTTCGGATGCCGACCGAAAATCTTCGAGCGTAAGTTCGTCAAAGCCTTTGCCAGCGTCAATGCACCGCTTTGAAAGATCGGAAACGGCGATATGCGCCTCGCGGAACGGCACGCCCTTGCCGACCAGGTAATCGGCGAAGTCGGTGGCGAGTACGAAGCTATTCTCGGCGGCCTGTCTCATGCGCCCGGCATTTACCGTCATTCCCGAGATCATCCCGGCGGCGGTTTCCAGCGAAGTGATGACAGTGTCCGCGGCGTCGAATAGACCTTCCTTGTCTTCCTGCAAATCGCGGTTGTAGGTCAGCGGGAGCCCCTTGATCGTGGTCAGCAGTGCCATCAGTGAGCCGTAGACACGTCCGGTCTTGCCGCGGACCAGCTCCGCAAAGTCGGGATTGCGTTTTTGCGGCATGATGCTTGATCCCGACGTGAATTCGTCGGTCAGCCTGATGAACCCGAACTCTTCGGACGACCAGATGATCAGCTCCTCGGCGAGGCGCGACAGGTGTGCCATTGCGAGCGATGCCGCCGCCAGGAACTCGACGATGAAGTCGCGGTCCGAAACGGCGTCCATCGAGTTTCTCGAAATCTCGCTGAATTCGAGTTGTTCGGCCACCCATTCACGGTCGATCGGGTAAGGAACGCCGGCCATCGCTCCCGAGCCCAGAGGCATCACGTCGGCTGAATCGGCAACCCGGGCAAAGCGGGCGGCGTCGCGGTCGAACATCTCGAAGTAGGCCATCAGGTGATGGGCCAGGACCACCGGTTGCCCGCGCTGCATGTGCGTGTAGCCGGGGACGATGGTTTCGACATGCTTTTCGGCGAGTTCGACCAGCGCGGTTTGAAGTGAAACCGCAGCCTCGAATGCCCTGCTGCACGCTGTCTGGGTCCACATGCGGGTATCGGTAGCGACCTGGTCGTTGCGTGAACGGGCGGTGTGGAGCCTGCCCGCCGCGTCGCCGATCATTTCATACAGGCGTGATTCCACATTCATGTGGATATCTTCGAGTTCTGAATTCCACTCGAAATCGCCCGCCTCGATCTCGTCCCTGATCTTGCCCAGGCCATCGACGATCTTATCGGTATCTTCGGCTGGGATGATGCCCTGGCGACCCAGCATCAGGGCGTGGATTATCGAGCCGGCGATGTCTTCGTAGTACAGCCGTTGATCGTAGTGGACCGAAACGGTGAAATCGCTCGCGAGTTCGCTTCCACGCGCAGCGGCGGCAGGATTTTTGTTGTTTTTGGTTTCGTTCGACTCTGGCATGGGAATTGGTTCCCGATCAGTTCCGAGGTCGGCACCGAAGATGATCCGGGCCCACTCAACGTGCAACATTATCGCGAGTCAGCTCTTTTGGCGGGAAAGATTTCTGCCAGACGATTGGATTACTCGCCACATGTCGAGTGCAGCAACACCAAAATCACGAGATTAACAATCGGCAGCGGCAAGCCCGATCTCAAATGAACCACGCACCGCGTGTCATCGGGCGTCGCGGTAAGTCTGGTTTTTCGCCTGGGTCCGGGCCGGCAGTGAGTAGATGTCGATAAACCCGGTTGCCGATTCGTGATCGAACGAGTCGGTGGTCGAATAGGTCGCGAGGTCGAAATCGTAAAGCGAATACGGCGAACGACGGCCGACGACCACGCAAGACCCCTTGTGCAGGCGCACCCGGACGTCGCCGGTCGAGTACTCGTGAACGCTGTCCATGAAGGCAGCAATGTTCGTGCGAAGCTCGGTAAACCAGCGACCGTCGTAAACCATGTCGGCGTAAATCTGCGACAGGGTGGCCTTCACCCGCTGCTGCTCGCGCGACATTGTCGACGTCTCGAGCGCCCTGATCGCCGTGTGCAACACGATAGCGGCCGGGGTCTCGTACACCTCGCGCGACTTGATACCGACCAGCCGGTTTTCTAAATGGTCGATGCGACCGACCCCGTGCTCGCCTGCCATATCGTTCAGGATGTCGATCAGCTTCACGCCTGGCATAGCCGCGCCGTCGATCGAAACCGGGGTCCCCTTCTCGAACCCGATCGATACCTCTACCGGCTGATCGGGGGTTTCGGCAATCGGTTTCGTCCAGGAGTACGCGTCCTCGGGCGGCTCGACCCACGTGTCCTCGAGGTCTTCGCCCTCGATCGCCTGTCCCCACAGGTTGCGGTCGATCGAGTAGACCCGCCGGTCGCTGCCGACCTCGCGAAGCTTGAGACCGGCCTTTGCGGCGTACAGCTTTTCCTCGTCGCGGGTCATGCCCCACTCGCGGGCAGGCGCAATGATCCGGAGCGGGTCGCCGTGGGCCGCGAGTGTCATGATTCCGGAATCGAAGCGGACCTGGTCGTTGCCCTTGCCGGTACAGCCGTGCGCCACGGCAGCAGCCCCAACCTGCCGGGCTGCCTCGACCAGCTTCTTTGCCATGAGCGGGCGGCCAAGCGCGGTCGAGAGCGCGTACACGCCTTCGTACATTGCGCCGGCCTTGAGGCCCGGGAACACATATTCGTTCACGAACTCATCCCGGACGTCCCAGACCAGCGAGTCGACCGCGCCGGCCTGTAAGGCCCGTTCCCTGACTCCAACTATTTCCGGGCCCGCGCCCAGATCGACGGTGAGAGTCACGACGTCCATGTCGTACTGCTCCTGGATCCAGACAACTGAGATTGTCGAGTCCATGCCCCCGCTGTAAGCGAGGACGCACTTTTCCCTTGCCATTTCTCGTTTCGATTCTTTGAGGATTGGGCCGAACGACGATTTTCTCGGTACGAGTACCGCAAGTCGCAACCAGACCATTCTCTCGCTACTTGCGAGTAATGTCATCACGGGCGGGCTTTTTCGGGGAGAAGGTGTGAGCATCGTCGCAAGCGCGCGCCAGACGTTTTGTCCCACCTCGGACCTAAAGGTACGGCGATGACAACATCTTGCCTGGTGTGCTCCGTGGAGCTGCAACTGAGTGGCGCCCAGCCGTGCCTTGCACACCCGGCGACCAACGCCCCGGCATCCACTTCTCGGCCCATTCCTGCAGGGCGGCGAATACCGGCGAAAGCTCGCGCGCCATCTGCGTAGCGACGTACTCGACGAGGACCGGCCGCTTTTCAGCATCGACTTTTCGTTCGACCAGTCCCAGATCTTCCAGTTCGGCCAGGCGCTGCGAAAGCATACGGTCGCTGATGCCGTCGACGCCAACGCCAATCTCGGAGAAGCGGGAAGGATTTTCGATGAGCGCGGTGAGAATGAGGCCGGTCCGGCGGCGGCCGAGCAGTTCCGTTGCCGCCTCGTAGTGCGGACATATGCCCGACATGGAGTCGTGTTTTGATTCGACCTGCGCCATGCAGACAACCGTGCACTAAAACACACTTGAAGATAGTTGCTATCAATTCGTTAGTGGATGCGCCAATTCGACACCGGCGGCGGCGTAAGAAGCCAATACCATTCCAGGTGAGTCCGCCCGCTGCTTGGATGGGCCCCCCTGCTCCCGGCGAATTGCGAACAGCATTACGGCCCGTAAGGCCGTATCCGCGAAGTCGCAAACGCGAAGGCATGAATTAACAGCCAGACATGGGTGCCAGAGGGGCCCACCACTACGCATTATCCAGCGATCGACATCTCAAAGCCACCCTCGAAATTTGGATGGTCGGGCATTCAGTCCTGCATTTCGGGGCGGGATTCCATGAATAACACGGCGATCACTGCTGTAAAAGCGGCAGCGGCGACCACGATGAACACGAGGTCAATTCCATCAGTGTTCGACCTGTTTACCCCGATAAGCCCGGCCAGCATTGCCGAACCAACGATCGATCCGAAATATCGGCTCGTCGAATAAGTCCCCGCTACAGATCCAGCATCCCTGGATGCCACCGATTCGAGCGCACTTGTTCTCATGCCTGCGGTGGAAAGCCCCAGCCCGAGGCCGATAACTCCCAGTCCCAGGATCAGCGGTACAACCCCGATGCTCGATCCAGTAATAGCCGGGAGAAGTGTTGCTATCGCGGTAATCGAAAGACCGATAACCACCGGTTTCCTGCGGCCAAATCTATCGGCCATCCGGCCACCAATCGGACTCAGCAACGCCATGCCGACTGTTAGTGACGTGAGTATCAGGCCAATTTCAAGCGGGCTGTAATTGCGGCGCGCGGTCAGCAAAAGTGGGATAACCAGCAGCAGCGAATACATCGCAAGGTTGCTCGTGCCTACGCCCAGGCTCGGGGCAGCAAAGCCGCGGATTTTGAAGAGCCGTGGTTGAATTACAGGGTTGGAGTGAGCCAGTTCAAGTTTGAGCAGCAGCGCTGATAGAGCGATTGCACCGATTCCAACCGGTACGTATTGCCCTGGCCCACCGCCGCGTGCCAGCAGCAGGAAGAAGACTGCAATTGAAACAAGCGAAGCCGGCAGCAGAACGGCACCCTTGTAGTCAAATTCTCGCCATTCTCCCCGCCTGGAATCGCGGGGGAGTGATCGCCATCCGAGCACAATAGCCAGCAGCACAACAGGTATGTTGACGAAAAAAATTGCTCTCCAATCGGCCACGGTAATCAACAGCCCTCCAACCAGGGGCCCGGTGGCCGCTGAAAGACCTGTCGCTGCCTCGACAATGCCAAACGTCCTCCCGCGTCGGCTCGCCGGGACGACCTGCCTCAAGACCGCATAGCTGTTTGACAGCACGACCGATATGGCAAGCGCCTGCCCGACCCTGAAAGCCAGCAATAACCAGATGCTGGGTGCCAGGGCGGCTCCGGTCGAAACTGCGAGAAACAACACGAGGCCGCCCAGGATCAGCTTTCGTCTGCCAATGCCGTCACCGATTTTTCCGGCGAGCGGCTGAACCGATGCCATCACGACCAGGTAGGCCGTCACCAGCCATGTGGCCGATGCGAAGCTGGCACCGAAATCATCGACGATTCCCGGCAGTGCGACGGCAATCATAGTCGAGTTCAGCGGCGCCAGAATCGCGCCCAACGCGACAGCGACGAGCAGGTTTCGCTCGCCGCCGTTTGCTTCGCTGGATTCTAGATTTGGCTGGCTAATCGCACGCCCCCGCCGATGACTACCAAAAGTGTCAGAGTCCCGGAGTTAAAGAATGCGCACCGTTCCGGCGTCGCCATCGACTTCGATCCGGTCGCCGTCCTTGATCGCAAACGTCGCACCGGCCGCGCCGACCGTAGCCGGTATGCCGTATTCGCGAGCGACGATGGCGCAGTGACTCAGCGCGCCTCCAGTGTCGGTGACAATGCCGCCGGCCGTTGCGAACAACGGTGTCCAGGGAGGAGAGGTCGTTGCCGTAACGAGAATGTCTCCCTTGTTGAGCCGGCCTGCGTCGCTGAGCTTGATGATCACACGAGCGGTTCCGGTGACTTTGCCGGACGAACCGGGGGTTCCTGATATCAGGTCCGACGGGCCATCTGAATCTCGCGGCGGGCCCCATCCAAAGAAACGACCGAGGGCACGCGACACCGGGTTATCGGGCGGTGGCCCGTAGTCGGTCCCGATATGTGGCGCCGCTGGAATCTCGGCCCATTTTTCCATTTCAGCGCGTCGTTCTGAAGCTGCTGACTTGAAATCCCCGGTGAATCCGGACTTCGCTGATTCGATAATTTCGTCGCCGGTCAGCATGAAGACGTCGTCTCGCTCGGAAATAACGCCTGCGCTTGCCAGCCTGTTTCCAAACTCCAGGAAGACTTTTCGGACCTGGTGGTTCGCTTGCTGGTCGATCCACCAACTGTGGTCTTCTTGAATCCTGTGTCCCTGCTGACCGGCGTGGAGCATTCCGTTGAACTGCTGTTTTACCGGTTCCGGGTATCCGGAAATCTTTTCTCTGGTTTCCGATACGATACGCTCTCGTTCGGCGACGATTTCATTCCAATTTTTTCGTGGATCTTCTGAACCGTCTCGCAAATATGCCTTCACGGTGTCGATGACGATGGACGGGTCTTCAACCCAGCTCGGGTCGCCGATTTCGATTACGGTGTCGGAGCGAAATCCCCATGCCTGAGCATATGAATTGATGCCAGCGATTAGCTTTTTGCCGTCTTCCGATTTTTCGAGTGCCGACATCACGTCGCCTGTCGGAGTGCTCGCGAGTATCGACTTAACCCCGTCGGAATCAGCCGCGGTCTGGCTGAGTTTCCAGAGGTCTTCGCCAGCCCGCAGGCTAGTGTTATCGAACCCCTGAGTCAGCTTGTAGGCGTCCATCGGCCCCGCGTCTTCTATGAGATCGGAGTAGAGGTCGAGCAACATGCTCGGACCAACGAGGGCAGGGATCATCACCTCAAAATGAATGTCCCAGAATCTCTCAAAAGTGTCGAGCGTCCATGTCAGGTGCTCCAGCAGTTCGGAGTCCGATGCCGCTGGAAGATCGAACGCATTCCACCTGTCGTGACAACTGCGTATTTCAGGAAGCCATTCGTTGTCCCACCGATCGGCAAATACCGGGAGTGCAGCCTTCAGCCCGGCTTCGGCTTTCTTTCCGGCTTCAGCCATTTGTTCCATTGGAACTGACGGAGTGACGGCAAGGTAGTAGTAGGTGTTGATGCGGCGAATATGCATCATCAGTGGCTGATCTAACGCGGCGAATCCAACCGAGGACCCCGGTGCCCAGTGGTGCTGGGCCAGCCAGCCGGAAAGAGGTGTTAGCGGTGTCGGAGCGTGTTGCCGGTCCTGGTTGAGCGGAAGGTGAGAGTCTTCCGGGTTGTCCCATTCGATCGGGAAATTATCCGGCGCCGGGATCGGACGCGGTTCCGGGTGTTCCGCTGTTTGTGAATCTGTCATTTTTTACTTTCTCCCCGAGAGGTGTTTCTGGTTGTCGTCAGCTCGACGATCCGGTCTCGCGTTCGTTTTACTGACTCAAAGTTGTGATGGGTCTGCACTGCAACAGATACAGCTGTGAACCGTGGATGGCGCATTCGATATCCACGGGCCAGCCGTTGTGTTTTTCTAATTTCACTACCAGTTCAGCGATTTCAGTTGCCTGGTCTTCAGACAGGGCCGGCATTCCCCGCATGATTCTCGGGACCGGTTTTTCGTCGGTGCCGTTTTCGGTCCGCACAGTCATGCTTTCCTTCGCGCCGATGGTCAGCGACTGCCGGGAAAGGTCACTTCGCTTGATGACGATGGTATCGGGCGTGACGAGTCCGCCGACGACTGCTTCGCCGAGTCCGAAGCTGGCGTTGATGACGACTTCTTCCCGGTTGCCGCTGATCGGGTTCGCGGAGAACGCAACCGCAGAAACATCGGCGAATACGAGCTGCTGAACAACGACACCCATTCGGGCCGATTCGACTTCGAGCCCGTTGGCCACACGGTAATCAATTGCGTGCTGATTGCTCAGTGAGCGCCAGCACTTGATTACTGCCTCAATGACCGGGTCGGCTCCAATGACGTTCAGGAACGTATCGTGCAGGCCGGCAAACGATTCACCGATACCGTCTTCGTCCACTGCCGACGAGCGCACCGCGACCGGCACATCGATGACGGCGGATGTGCGTTCGAGCACCTTGTACGCCTCTTTGATTTCGGCTGATACATCCGGGGGCATTTGATCGCTGCCATCATCGACCCAGCTGCTATATGAGTCGACCGAAATGCTGAATCCGGGCGGTATCCGGGCCGCTGAGCCAAGCTTTGCGAGACTCGCGGCCTTGCCCCCGAACAACAAGACGTCGTCGGCACCGGGGTCATCGAAAAAAAGCAGCGTCACCGGGCGAACCCTAACACTTGAATATCTTTATTTATTTGCTCTTGCATTATTTGCAGGTACAATTATTGCAATGGCAACTTACACGCAATGTACCTGCATTGTCAATAGTTGTCATTGACGATTACTTCCGGCATCATTCGTTTCTACGGCATCATCCGGAGAGGATACGAAATGGCAGTAGCGGAACAGGTTACCGCGGGGGTCGCGTGGGAGCGCACGCTCAGGGCGGTTTCGCGACTTCTCCGGGTGTTCGACAGGGAGCTGCAGGACGACGTGGACTTGCCGCTAACCTGGTATGACGTGCTCGTGCAACTGTATTCGGCGCCAGATGTGAGGCTGCGCATGCAGACACTGTCGGACTCGCTCGTTTTGACTCGCAGCGGTGCAACACGCCTCGTCGATCGCATCGAGAAGGCCGGGCTGGTGCGCCGGGAACCTGCGGCAGAAGACCGTCGCGGGTACTACGCGATACTCACTGCGGACGGCCAGCGCCTGATGGAGCGCGCTCAGAAAGCCCATGGGGCCGGCATCGAGAGGCATTTCGGTAAGCACCTGGACCCGGACGAACAGAAGACCCTGTTCGCCATCATGAGCAAGCTTTTGGCCGGCAACCAGAATATACCGGGATAAGCGTCAGGCACTGGCCAGTTCGAACAGCGGTTTCCTGCCACGGGCGTTTTGACGCAGGTGCAGTTCCTCATCTGTTGTGATCGGAGTGAAGTCCTGTGCCACTTCGACGGCCATTTGCCACAGTTCCGGATCGCCCGGTGGTATTGCCGCAGTGATGGGCTGTGAAAGCGTCCATCTCAGCGCCAGTTTCAACAAGTCCCGGTCTTCAATGGGTGCGTACCAGCACTTTTCCCGAACCCTGATGCCCCGATCCTCCAGGGCATGATGAGCCGCGCCTTTAAGAGCCAGTCTTGCCACACCGCGTTTCTCGGCTTCGCTTATGACCTGGGGACCGAATCCCGATTCAAACCACGTCGTGAAATGGACCGGGAACAACACCGAGTCGAACTCGAACCGGTTCATCAGTTCGATTGCCACTTCAGCCGAGTGGGCAGAGAACCCGAGGTGGCGCACCAGGCCCTCATCGCGGGCCTTCACGAACGTTTCCAGTGCCCCGCCGGGCCCGGTTGCCACTTCAAGGTCTTCCTTGGTTGTCATCGCATGCAGTTGATAGAGATCGAAGTGATCGGTGCGCAAAAGCTTCAACGATTCTTCGAGTTCTGCCCTTGCCGCGGTTGCGTCGCGCTTATTGGTCTTGCAGGCCAGAAAAACGTCGTTTCGATACGGCTCCAGAGCCGGTCCGAGCATATTCTGTGCATTGCCGTAGCCGGGGGCCACGTCGAAATAATTGATGCCCTGGTCGATCGCCCACGAAACGTAACGGGATGAGTTTTCAGCCGTCTCGTCCTTTACGACGATGCCGGCAAACGCCATGATCGAGAGCTGTTGACCTGTGTTGCCGTACTCGCGTGTCTGCATTTTGGTCCTCTTTCAGTTGGGGTGGATTTATTGGAACGCATCGTACTACGCGAATAGGATTAGATCACCCAGCGATCTTCATGGTCGATCTATACGCATACGGACCTGCCGCATGGTTCTATTTTTTTTCGCTGACCGGAAAGAACCCTTAAGCTTTGGCGATCGAATCGTAAAAACGCGTGTCATTAGCACCAGGCTAGGATCGATCGTTCGGTCTACAGCGGTGGAGACGCCGAATAGTCAGACGACACCAACCATGCCAATAAACGACATATTCGGGTGGATCATTCTGCTTTTCTTGCCGACCTATTTGGTGTGGATTGGATTCGTCCAGATTCGGCACAAACAGGAGTGGGTATTGGTGATGTGGTCGATTAGACACATAAAAAAAGAGAGTAACCCGCTCTCTCCCAAAGAGTTAGGTATTGATTCAAAGTTGTTTTCAGCAAAACTCTTTTTTACTGGTCACTTGCCCGTGCAAGTTGGCCAGGCAACGGAATCTGAAGAAGGCCAGAAACTGCTCAAGTCACCAGAAACCCGCACAGCGCTGTTGGCAATGACTATTACAGGTTGGGGATCCGTGATCACCGGTGTGGTTGTGTTGTTAGTGATCCTCTTCCCGGCTGGCGCTTGATCTCCGGGGCAGCGCCAGTTGTGTTAAAACCGAATTCCCGAGCGGAGCACAGCTGTCATCCCGAACTGTCATCCTGAATTCATTTTCAGGATCTACCACCCACCTGTGCCATCCGCCCCTCGACAAACACACTCCTCCTACCCGAAACTGAAAGAGTGCAACAGGGACGAGGCCAGCCCCGAAGCGCACGATGCGGCAAGCCGCTGGCACCAGTCGCCATTCCCGGCAGCGGAAATCTAGAACATCTACTGCCCAAACGTCCGGACAATTCCGGGCTTCTCACGCAAATCGTTTCGAACGGTTAGCTCCTTTTCAGTTCAATCCCGGATTGAACCGTTCCCGTTGCCGAGTCCTACTCGACACTCAATAAAGGCGATCGCTGAACCAAATGTTCATCGACGCCATTCCCGTCCTCAGACCAACGATGCAGGTAGAAGGCCCATAACCCGCGCAGGGAAGCATCCACAGGTCGAGCCTGCGCGACATCTCGCGAAGCCTGAACTCCAGGCTTCCCCCTCTGGCGATCTGCTACCAGGTGGCACCGCTCGTTGTTGTTCAAAACGACCGAAAATCCGTTCAGCCATACGAACGGTTTTTCGCGCGTCGCCCTAAAAAAACGGCCCCGACCAATTGAATGATCGGGGCCGCAGGATTTCAAACTTTACGAACAGCTACGCGCCCGTCTCTTCAAGGACCTTATCGACAATGGCGACTGCCTGGTCGATCTCGTCCCGCGTCACGTTGAGGGGCGGCATGAAGCGGAGCATGTTGGGTCGAACCGCATTTAGGAGCAGACCCGCTTCCAGACACTTAGCCACCGTCGCCCCCGCAATCTCCTTCGACATCTCCACGGCGATCAGCAGGCCCATCCCACGCACTTCGGTGACGAACTCATGCTTCTCGGCGAGGGCCTTGAGCTTGCCCCGAAAATAAGCGCCCGTTTTTTCGGCCAACTCGGGGATGTGCTCATCGACTATGACCTTCGCTGCGGCTGAACCGGCAGCAGTCGTCAGGGCGTTGCCGCCGAACGTGGAACCATGGTCGCCGGGCACAAGCACCGAGCAGAACTCCTTGGTGGCGAACGCTCCCAGCGGCGTGCCCGCTCCGAGGGCCTTCGCCAGCGTCATTACGTCGGGCTCGACGCCCCGGAACTGCTGGTAGCCGAACAGCGTCCCGATTCGGCCCATGCCGGTTTGCACCTCATCGAGCATGAACAAAATGTTCTTCTCGTGGCAGAAGTCCATCACTTCCTTCAGGTAATTGGCGCTCGGGATGTTCACTCCGCCCTCACCCTGAACGGGTTCGAGCAGAACGGCACACGTCCTGCCTTCGACATAGGCGTCCTTGATAGCGTCCACGTCGTTGTAAGGGACGTTCACGAATCCCGGCATCAGCGGCTTCCAGTTTTCCTGGTAGGCCGGCTGACCCGTTGCCGCCATCATCGCCTGGGTGCGCCCGTGAAACGAATCGAGAGCGGTGATAATCTCGTAGGCCCCGTTTAGCTTGAGCTTGCCCCACTTGCGAGCGACCTTGCAAGCGCCCTCGTTCGCCTCTGCACCCGAGTTGCAGAAGAAGACGCGATCGACCGCCGAATTATCGACAATGATCTTCGCCAGAGACAGCTGGGGAGTGGTGTAGAACAGGTTCGACATTTGCAGTATCTTGCCCGCCTGGTCCCGAATCGCCTCGGTAACGGCCGGGTGGTTGTGGCCGAGGTTGAGCACGGCCCAGCCGGCGGTGAAGTCGAGATAGCTGTTGCCGTCGTTGTCGAAAACTCGGGTGCCCTCACCTCGCACCAGCACGGGCGGCATCCGGTTCACCACCTGCATGTAGTACCTGGATTCGAGGTCTTTGTAGTCAGCCGAGCTGGTCATTTTTGTTCTCCACGGGCTCACGTCGACGACGCGGGATTGTCCCAAAATTCTGGTCTCGTGCAAATCGTTGTCATCTGGTGCAGCGAGCCTTCAGCAGCTTACGGGCGCGATTTAACAGCGCAGCTACAAACACCACCCGCTTTTTGCAGAACGAGAACTATATCTCAGCGCTCGTGTAGATGGGAGTTGGGCGCAGGCATGCGATTGCTCTAACGGGTCGGGAACGATTTGGTAACGGTTTGCGTTTACTTTAGCGAATGGTCTTGCGGCGGAGCAGCCCCGCGAACGAATTTCGCCTGCCTGGAGAGCATGTTGTCGTCGAGCGACTCGAAAAAACTCGAACAGGAAGCTGTGTCAGGTTCTCAGCGTGGAGACCGGAATGCGTTCCGATACATAGTCGAAGCACATTCAGGGCTTCTATTCAGAACTGCGTACCTGATCGTCGATGAGCCCTCGTTCGCAGAAGACGCCGTTCAGGAAACGTTCATCAGGGCATGGCGCAACATCCGGTCGTTTAAGCCCGGGACCGCCCTCCGTGCCTGGCTGCTTCGAATCCTTACGAACTACCTGACCAGTGAACAACGTCGTCGCCAGAGAAAGGTCAGGACTACAAACCTCGATTCCGCGGTTTTCGTGCCCGACTACACACGAAATCCCTACCAGTTGACTGCGGATAGCGAGTCGAACAGCCGGATATGGGGCGCAGTGATGGGGCTTTCAATTGAACACAGGATATCGATCGTCCTTCGCTACTTCGGGCATTTGACGATTCCCGAGATTTCGACGGCCACCGGATGGCGCGAGGGAACGGTGAAATCACGGATTCACAGGGCGCTGAAAGAGATGCGGGAATCGGACCTGGGCGAACAACTCGGGGTTGCCGTGAATTCCGGGACTGTCACGGTAAAAGGACAGGGGAGCCGGGCTGATGCGCAGTAGATTCAGTAATCAAACAGAATTTGAGGCCTGTCTGGAGCAGGCGCTACTCGATAGAAGCCAGAACGTACTGGCCCCGCGAAGACTGTTCGACGGCATAGAGAATCGACTTGGAGATCAACGCGGACGATCGTTTACAGAGTTTGTTACAGGATTTCTACCGTCAACTCGATCGCGATTTCGACGAGTGGTAAGTGCCCTTGCTCCGTTAGCAGCGCTGATCGTAATCGCGGTGCTTGCAGTGTCCTCCAGGTTGTTGTTTGGCGGTGAGCCAGGGGTTGCTGACATGCCGCCAACGCTCGATCTTTCTCTCGGACCTCCTGAATTGACGATTGATGGACCAGAGGATTCTGTAGCTGCGTCTTCGCCCCGTGATTCCCAGGGTTCACTGTTCGTCACAGGTACGCCCTGGACTGTTGCAGCTGGAATGAATCAGCCGCGCGAAAACCACGGATCAGCCGCGCTTCGGGACGGTCGGGTGTTGGTGTTCGGTGGGTTCGATGCCGGGGGGCCGGTGACATCTACCGAGATTTACGATTCAGAACTCGATACCTGGACCACGGTCGGTGAATTTCCGTATGAATTGCCGAACTACAAACCACCGGTTGTGTTGAACGACGGCCGCGTGCTGGTCGTTGGAGGTAGCTCGGTTCGAGAGCATAAGAAGATGTCGACATGGTATCGACGGGATTCCGTCCTGTTCGACCCGGCGTCTGGCGAGTGGGAACTTGTCGAAGGTCTGCTCAAGTTCGACCGGGTAAATGCCGAATCAGTGCTGCTGCCCGACGGGCGGGTACTAACTTACGGCGGCACATTGATGGCGCCTACCCTGAACTCACTAAATGAAGTGTTCGATCCGCGAACCGGTCAATGGACCCGGCAAACAGATCTGACAGAGACTGACCTGCCGGATGAGCATCGGGCCTGGGGCCAGTTCGGCGCACCAATCATTGTTGACGTTGATGACAGTGTCGATTGGGGGATACACAGTCTCCTCCCCACAGACAGAGTGATTTTTCTTGACGCTAAAGGTCAATGGGCCTCCATCGACACCTCAGAAGTAAATTTCGGAAGTTTATTTGCAGGAGTATTGTCCGTGGGCCGCGTGGTAATAGGGACAGGCACTCGTGAATATGGAGAAATCGGTCGAGCATATTTCTATGACCCCACATCCAACAATCCGGGCTGGGTGGGGTCGTCCGGCCTTGACGCCAGCGATCGAGAGTTACGTGCGCTGGCTACTATGGATGGGTACGTGTTCGTAGTTGTGGAAGTCTTGCAAGACGCGTTCACTGAACCTGAATTGGCTATGCGGGTCATTGCAAACGACCAGTCGGTCTGGAAACTCATTGGTGATTTTCCCGCGCCAACTCTCGTTAATTTCGGTGTTACCCAGATCAGCAGCGACAAGATACTTATCACCGGCGGCCAGTTGGGTTCAGGTCAATCAGGTAGCTACAGCGGTGCTTCGTACATCCTGCAGTTGCCGCCTGACTGATTCACGCCAGTCCGGGGCTAATCTTTACGACCGGGTTTCCAGCCCTTGACCAGGGCTTTCCCGAAGAGGACGAACGAGATGGCGATGGCGCCTGCTGCGGCGGGCCATTCGGACCCGGCGGGCCAGGGTGACGTGAGCAGGAACGACAGGCCCACGATTATCACCAGTCCTACGAGGGCACCGTGACCACTGCTCTTGAATTTAGCGATTGTTAAGAGACCGAGAAAGACCCCGAAAAATCCTGCTATCGGCATCGTTGCCAGGACCGCTCCTGCCCCGGTCGCCAATCCCGCGCCGCCCCGGAACCGGTTGAATACCGGGTACCAGTGACCGGCCACGGCGCCTGCCCCTGCGACGATCCACAGGTCCTGCGGGGCACCCATCGCCCAGGCGGTTACCACCGGCACCCCGCCTTTCAGACCATCGGCAACAAACACCGCAGCGCCCAGCCGCTTGTCTACCTTCCTGAAAACGTTGGCAGCCCCGGGATTGCCAGTCCCGACGCTGAACAGATCGACGCCTGACCGGAGGGTGAACAAACGCGCAAATGGGATAGACCCGAACAGATAGCCAATGGCCAGCATTGCGGCAACATGACCCGGGGTGTCCATCTGAGTACATTTCCCTTTTGTGCTTATGCGGCGTTTGTCGTGATAACCCCGGCGTCCGGAGGCATCCGGCTGTCACACGATCCTGGTGCCGATATCTTCGCCCCGTGTGCAGGCTAGCAGTGCCCCGGCGACCCGGCCGTCGATGATGTGGCCGGAACGGACGACCGAGACTGCGTCTGCACACGCTTCGATTTTTGGGATCATCCCTCCGGCAGCGATCCCGCCGGAAACCAGGTCCATGGCCTGGCCGCGCGTCATCCGCGGGATCAGCCTCCGCCTGGCGTCCAGAACGCCCTCGACATCGGTCTGGAACACGAGTTGGTCGGCCCTTACGGCCTTCGCGATGTGCCCTGCCGAAGTATCGGCGTTGACGTTCAAGATGCGGTCTTCACCGGTTTCCGAAGGGTAAAGGTGCAGGGCCGTCGGGGCGATCACCGGGATGCTTCCGGAATCGAGAACTGCCTCGACCGGGGCCGCATTCGCCTTGATGATCTTCCCAACATAGCCAAGATCGTCGTCGAGCAGTTCGGCCTGGAGCAGACCGCCCGAAACGCCCGAAATGCCAACCGCGCTTGCACCTGCAGCCTGGAACTCGGCAACTATTTGCGAGTTCACGAGACCGGCAAGGACCGCGACCGCCACGTCGAGGGTCGACTTGTCGGTGCGCCTCAGCCCGCGCACGAATTCGGGCTGGATTCCCAGCCTGGCGACCCAGTCGCTAATCACCTTGCCGCCGCCGTGGACAACTATCGGCCTGACGCCCTGGTTCCACAGTTCAACGATGTCCGGAACCGTGCTGTCGCCCTCGCCCAGAGTGCTGCCGCCTATCTTGACGACTATCGTTCTGCCGGCCCCGTATTTTGGAACGCGTGACTTCGGAGCGGTCATCTGGCTGCCACCCGCGTATTGCCGGCGCATGTCCGGTCATACGCGCACATCTGGTTGCGGAAGTACGTTTGGATGGGGTTAATGAGCAATAGCCCGCCCCACGATTGGCCTGTCACAGCGATGCCCTCTTGACAGCGATTACGTCGTGTAGGCCGAGTTGAAGACGACGTACTCTTCAGTGAGGTCGCAGCCCCATGCCTGGCCGTAGCCATTTCCGACATTGAGCGCAACTCGAAGCCGCACCTCGTCATCACCCAGTGCCATAACCACGCTCTGAACGTTGTAGGCGATAGCACGGCCATCGGCCACGATCTGGATATCGTTCACGTAGATGTCGATCTTCGACTCATCGAGCGGGATTTGAGATTTACCGACTGCCATGAATATCCGACCCCAGTTGGGGTCACGACCGTAAACAGCAGTTTTGACCAGCAGAGACGATGCACACTCCCGAGAAGCCACCAGTGCGTCATCGTCGGAGTGTGCACCCTCGACAGTGACCTCGATCAACTTGGTGGCGCCCTCGCCGTCGCGGGCGATCTCGATTGCCAGGTGGCGGCATACCTGCAACACAGCCTCGGCAAATGACTCGGATGCCTCGTTGCCTCCCGAGAGGACCTGACCGCCAGCCGCACCGTTTGCCAGCAGCAGCACTGTGTCGTTCGTGCTCTGATCGCCATCGACGTCGATCTGGTTGAAGGTCAGCTTCACCGCAGCCGAAAGTGTTTCTTGCAAGAAAACCGGCTCCACGTTCGCATCGGTGGTAGTAAAGGCAAGCATTGTCGCCATGTTCGGGTGAATCATTCCCGAGCCCTTCGATACGCCGCCGACAGTATGGGTCACTCCGTCGACATCGAAAGAGACTGCGATCTCTTTCGTGCGTTTGTCGGTAGTCAGAATTGCCCGCGCGTATTCGTTGCCACCGTTTTCGGTAACTTCGATGTTCGGTATGTACTCCCGCATCAGTGCCATTGGAATTTCGACGCCGATGACGCCAGTCGATGCGACCAGCGTCTCTTCGGCTGCGACACCGAGCCTGGCCGCCGCAAGATCGGTCATTTCTCTGGCGTCGATCAGGCCCTGCCCGCCCACGGCGGTGTTCGCGCAGCCGCTGTTGGCGACTACTGCTCGCACCTGTTTATCCGCCCCAATGCGCTCTCGCGTGAGAGTGACCGTAGGAGAGATCACGCTATTTTGCGAGAAAGTTCCAGCGACAGTGCATGGCTGGTCTGAAACAAGCAGGCCAATGTCGAGTTTGTCTGTGCCGGGGGTCTTGATCCCCGCGAAAACCCCTCCGGCAGAAAAACCCCTGGCTGAAGTGACCGTGCCGTCTGGCACCGAGGCAATGGGGAGTGTCATGGCAGTGTTGGCCTAAATCGCTCCATGTGGCGTGCACTTACGCCATGGAGTGTGTGTACTGAGGTTCAAAAACAGAAATGACTGACGAATGCAGAGCCCCCGGACCGGCGCGAAAAACGGCCCGAGCGCACCCAATCCTGGCCAATTCTGGACAGCGCGGCGGTTCAAATCAAACTGGGAGTATATCAGCAGGGAAGTGGGCGATTCGTGAACGAATCAGGCCGCAGTGTCGATGTCCGAGAACTCGTCCATTCGTCGGACAACAGCTTCCACGCTCCGACCGAGCCTGGCAAGTGATTCGCGCGAACTGCCTCGCTCCTGGGCCATGGCCAGTTCGCCGAGGGCTGCGAGGAGTTCGCTTGCAATGTTCATGCCGACCCGTGTCACGGAAGAGTCCTTACCGGGCGAAAATCTGAGGATGTCCGCTGCCATAACCAAACTTTATGTGTAGCAGTGTTGCCGGAGCACCGAAGATGTGATGCGCGTTCCAGGAATTTTGGCCCATTGACACCGAATCTGGAACTGGGGTTTTTATCACCCCCGGTTTCATCCTCGCGATATCGCAGTTGGTGCAATCCAACCACGTTTCAGTGAGTGAACCCACTACAGCCGGCAGGTCGGACAGGAGCGACACTGAGTACAAGTGCTGATATTTGGCGTTTGGGCGTTCTCCGTTGCGGTTTTTGAGGAACGACCCGTATGCCGGTCTCTGGGGACCTCGACCGGTTGGTAGGGGCGCTCCTTGCGAACTGGCGCAAAATCCTGATGACCCAGGCATCGCTCCAAATAGACTTTCGACCCCAACCGCGCGGAATTGCGGTCGTCACCTCAGTGCCGATCTCATTAATTGTCGAGAAAAGTGGCTACTCGTCATTCCAGGATTTGGTCGATGGTTACGCCTCGTCGTTTTCGAAAGTACTTGTCGTTTCGCCGAACGGTAAATCGGCCATTGTTGCAAAAAGGAACGGCAGAGTTTCGTGGTTCAGCGGTCCGCGATGGCTGTCACCGACGAACGGGCTCTGGTGGACAGCCTTCGCAAATCGCCGCGAACTGCGCAATGTCGATCTCGTCCGAACGTTCGGCCCCCGGGCCGGGATTGTCGGTCGGGCGTTGTCGAGGTTCTCGAATTCCCCTCACGTTTCTTCCGCCGATGACCTGGCAGGCAACGCCTGGCGAGATAAGACAGGATTGCGAGGGATAGTTCCGAGATTTGCGAACCGGCTGGGCGTACTCAGAGCGGATGTGCTTTCGGCAACGCTGGACTGGGAGCTTGAATACCTGGCTGAAACGGGCTACATGAGCGATCTACTGCTCGGGTCAAGGGGGTTGGCGACCGATATCTACACACCGGTCAGCACGACCGATCCAGACCGGCACCCGGTTGTTTTGTGGGCTGGCAACATGACCGGCGACGATTCGGTCTCATTGATCGCAGGAGTGACCTCTTCGACCCAAAAAATGATCCCGAATGTCGAGTTCATCGTGGTGGCAGAAGGCGATTCGGCCGACCGTCTCAGATCGACTTCAATCGAGCAGGACCTGCCCCTGACAGTCGCGTCTTACCGGGAGGTCGAACCGCTCGTGGACCTGATTGAAAGGACCTGGGCGTGTGTGACGGTCCCGGGTCCCAGGAAAAAAATCCCTCATGGTCTTGCCATGCTGGCCCTTTCCTCGGGCATACCTCTGATTTCAGTGGGAGATCTTGGAGAGGACCACGGGTTTCAGAATCATTTGAACTACATTCGCGTTGAGCGGGCGGAAAGCGAGGAGGTGGCGTATGGCCTGCAGCTGCTTCGACGCTGGAGCAGCTTTGCTCTTCGCATCGGCTCTGCCGGGCAGAGGCTGGTCGAGGAACGGTACTCGACTCGGTCGGTAGCCCTGGTTGAGGGGGAGCGACTGGCACGGATTGCCACCGATCTAAATGTTGATCTGGCGATGTCCGATGGTGCAAGGGTCCTGCAAGAGTTCGCTGCACAGCGGTCGTCCGAAATGGAGTCATCTGAAGAAGAAAACGGTGGCGGCGCTGAACCCGATTCGGCGCCAGAAACCACGCAGGAACCCGCGCGAAATGCAAAAGAAAATCTTGCTGCAGGGTACGACATAGTGGCGGCGGCAATTGCAGCAGCCAACGACGAGACACAACCGGTCGGTGCGGCCGAAGACGAGGGCGCCGATCTCCCCGAGACGTCGATCGAGCTGAATGCCGTGGACAACGCTGACGAAACAGTTGAAGTCGAATTGGGTGCGAGATCGTTCGCCGGAGCCGGGTTCGAGGGAAATCGCGTCTCGGCCAAGCCTGGTGATTCATCGGACCGAATCGAGACAATCGGCGAGGGGGATATCGAACCCACGCCTGCGCCGGAAATGGCGATTGCGTCAGAAATGGGTTCCCCAGATGAGGATGAGGACGAGGACGAAGACGATGCCGGCCTGCCCCAGATCAACCTGGTCAAGATCGATATTGGCGATATTTCATCGGGGGAAAGCGTTGAGGAGACCGCAGTTGCAGGCATCGTCGGACCAGCCACGGTCGAAAACGACGATTCGGGCGCGCTAGACCAGGACGCCATCTCGGCGTTATTTGCGACCAATGACGAAGACGACCAGGCCGCCTGACAACCGCCTGACCTGCACTCGGTGAATCCCCCCTGCATCTAAGTTATTAGTCGACAGCATTTCCGGCGCCGACTGCATGGCCAGTGTGAACGGCATGTCTTATTAAGTGGAGCACCTATCGACACGAATCCCGTGTGCTCCTAAGCTACTCAGTAATGTTCCGCGTCGGTGAGATACCCGAAATAGCGGCATGAGGAATCATGAGCGAACCCAAGCAAATTGATGTATTGATCGCCGGGCAGGGCGCGGCGGCGTTTGCTGCCGGCCTTTATTCATCTCGTTACCAGGTCAACACCCTGATAGCGAGCGAGCAGTTCGGAGGCGAGACCGCTATCGGCGGGACTATCGAAAACTACCCCGGACAGCCCGATATCGATGGCTTCGACCTGATGATGAAGTTCAAGGAGCAGGTCGACAACCTCGAGACGCCTACGGTCTACTCAGACTTGAAATCGGTTACCAGGAATGGCGATGTGTTCAGGGCAGTCCTCGATGATGGGACCGAGATCGACGCCATATCTGTAATCCTGGCTGTCGGCCGGGAACGTCGCAAGCTTGGTCTTCCCAAAGAACAGGAATGGACCGGAAAGGGCGTCTCCTACTGCTCGACCTGCGACGCGCCCTTATACCGAAACAAGCCTGCTGCAGCTGTGGTCGGCGGCGGCAATGCCGCTGTGGAAGGCGCCATCCTCCTCGCCAAGTATGCCGCGACCGTTTACCTGATCTACCGGCGCGACGAGTTCACACGTCCCGAGCCAATATTAGTAAAGATCCTGGAGCAGACCGAAAACGTCAAGGTGCTCTACAGTACGGAGGTCACCGAGCTGCTTGGTTCTGACGAAACGGGTCTTACCGGAATTCGCCTGAGCAAACCGTGGGACGGGCAGGACGAACTGACGATCGATGGACTGTTTGTCGAGGCTGGCGCAGACCCCCGTCTTGAAATACCGAATCAGCTCGGTCTCGAGATAAATCCTGAGACCGGTGAGGTTCACATTAACAGGGCTTCGAACACCTCGGTGAAGGGCATCTACGCGGCTGGCGATCTGACCGACGGCACCAATCTAAAACAGACCATTACTGCGGCGTCACAGGGAGCTATTGCGGCTCTGTCGGCCTACCAGCATGTGCTGGAAGTGAAGTCGTCCAGGCAGGACGCCAGAGTGGTTGAACCGGCCGACACCTCGGTCATATCGGGCGGCTAGGACCGGTCGCGTTCTAATCCAATGAAGAAAAGCCTGGTCGAGATCCTGGTGTGTCCGACGTCGAAGGCAGCGTTGGAACTTACCGTAGATCAGGCAGAAGGCGATGAGATTGTCGAGGGCGGGCTGATCTGCCCGACGTGCGATCACAGGTTCCCAATCACGCAGGGCGTTCCGGACCTGCTCCCGTGGGATGGCTGCGCCACACCGAAGTGATGCTTCAGCATAGTCACTCGAAATAACCTACCGGGTAATTCCATCCACGCGTTCGCGTATTCACCCACAACCGATACTGCCCGAACCGTTCGTTGCCGTTAGCTGCTAACTGCTAGGCTGACACAGTGAGATTTGTATGGGAAGTGCACATGCCGTGAGGTGCTGGAACCGATGAAATTACCCGAGATTCGAAGTTGTCCTGGCTGTGGCGGAGACCCCTTGCCCTGGCGTGAAGGTCTTGACTCACCCGGGATGCGTTGCGACAAGTGCGGATTCAGCGCCTCGGGCCGAGACGTGATACGGGCTGACTACCTGGTAAACGTAAGCTCATTCCCCGATGTTCGAGTTGCCGCGCAAAGAATTTCTACGCGATCAATGTTGAATCACGGGCTTATCAGGGCCAGTTAGGCGGATCGCAGATCTACAAGAAAACGCCCCGATTTGAATCGGGGCGTTTTCGCGTCCTCAACCTCAACCTCTGGCCTGCAGGTCCCATCAACCCATAGGCATACCGGTCTCGTCACACCCGGTCTACAGGCCAAATCGGAATATTTGTTGACCCACCGTGTGACCGAGAAACGCGATCACCGACGCCTGGGCAATCTTTCCTGCGAACGTTCCCGCCAGGAACCTCCGCACATTCAGTCGTCCGGCTCCGGCAATGAAGCCTGCGTAGTCGAATACCGGGTTCGGCGTTGCTGCTATCAGGAACGAAGCAGTTCCAACGTTTTCGGCAGACCATGAATAGAATCTGGTGATTGGAGCAGGCAGGTTGGACCGGGACACGGATGCAATTCGAGCCGATCTGGAGTGTCCCTTCCGCCCGAGTATGTAGCAGACAGCCATTCCCGCTGTAATGCTGGCCGCGGCAGCGATCACCAGCGCGACGGGATTAAGGATTGCCGCGCCTGCGAACACGAGCGGAAGGACAGGTACGGGAACCACGACGGTGATGCTTCCGAGAAATCCGAGCAGAATGATCATTGGAATTCCGACCGCCCCGATCATGGCGGGGCTAATCGGAAGGAAGTGCTGGGCGGTGATCGGCGCGATGCAGGCAACCACTATCACTCCAGCCGTCACAATGGTCGAAACCGTTGGAGATATCCAGCGTTTGCGTTCCCCATCACTGTCCGCAGTCGGATTCTGCATCGTTGCGTTCCCCGTCGGTTCCGTACAAGTCGTTATTTCACAGTGCACGATCCCAAGAAGACTTTGGAGTGGGCAGAGTTTGCCTTGCGGCGGGCGGGGGCGTTAGTCGCCGGGCGTGCGAGGCAGACTTGGGCGCCAGAGGCACGAGGCAGTTCAGTGGGGCCGACCAGAAATGGCACATTTATCCCGACCGCTGTACACCCTGCGTCCGTAGCGTAACCCCTGTCGTCTCGACCGTGGGAGGCTGTCTCAAAAGCGTCGAAAATCCACAATCTCACCTTGGACGCGAAGATTTCAGTATCAATTGGAAATTGGTTCCAGCCTCAATATGCCCCCGCAGAACAGGTCAGGAGACTTTTTAGACAGCCTCGTGGCGGAGAAACCTGATGTCAGCCTGCTCAACACCACTTCTCAAACGCGAAAACCTGAAATCCCTCTCCCGATTCCCATCGGGAGGAACTCGCCCGGAATGACAGGTAATGGTGCAGGAGCAGTGCGCGCTGAATCGGACGGCCGGTGCGTGTTGGATAGCATTGCCGCGCCTGCCGTGAACCTGTCGAACGGGTCGTCGTGCTCCTCGCAATGAACGTGGTGATATTAATGCTGGTCTCCGCTGGCCGGGTCTTCGCCCCAAAACGCCCTAAACTTCGCCCAGCTTGCGCAGGATGTCACCGGCGATCAGGAAGCAGCCGGCATGAAACCCGATCACGCTCAACCCCGTGCCCTGCGCCGTGTATCCAGCCGGGTACAGACCCGGGATGTCCACCGACTCGAATGTTGCCTGGTCGACGACCATCTGCATCAGCTGAAACCGAAAATTGTCCCGCTTGGCATGAAATGTCAGCCTCCCGTAGGCACCGAGCAACGAATAGTCAGGGTCGCCGCCGATCTCAATCACGACGTGGTCGACCTGGACCTGCACGGGTCCTTCGGGCGTGCCGATCGACACCAGGCCGCCCGACCCGAACCCGGTCACCTGCGTTTCGTACAGCAACCCCATGCGTTCCTGCCCGCCCGACAGGATTTCAGCCCACCGGGCGTAGTAGGGCAAATACTGCGAGTTGTAGATCAGTTTCAAGTGTGCTTCAGACTTCTGGCGCATTGCGTAAACGACCGTCCGCCCGTCGTCGTGCAGTTCCTGGGCGGCCCAGTCGGCCGAGCGCCCGCCACCGACCACGAGGACTCGTTCGCCCGGATAGTCGTCGGGGTGGGTGTAAGCAAGGGAAACGTAGTCCCGGTCGACCCCCACTACACGCAACTTCCTCACTGACGACCGCGGACCGACCGCAAACACGAGATAGTCGCATGAGTATGCCGACTGCTCACCGGAAACTTCGTCCACTGTATCGACAATGAACCGCGCACCGGGGTCCTCGCGGCCAGACTCCTCGCTGGCGGATTCCCGTTTTGAATAAACATCCGGGGCGGGCTGAATTCCGGTGACCCTGACGCCGGTCCTGATGTGGCCGCTCAGTCCCAGTTCTTCTGCGCATGCCTGGTAGTAGGGAACGAGGTCGCTGCGATGGACGAGCGCGTTCAGGTCACGTTCACGACCCGTCTGTTCATAGAATTTTGCGATCGGGTAGTGGGCCAGCTCCATCCAGTGAGCGGGGCCGAGCGTCAGCTGCTCGCGGGGCACGTTGTTCCAGATCCCGCCCGGCCCGTCGGTGGTGAGCATTAACCAGTCGACACGGTCGCGCTTCGAGAATTTCAGGGTCCATTCATCGAGTGGCAGGGCGTCCTGGACCGGGTGGTGGCGCATCCGGAAGAACTCGATTGGACGGTGACCCTTTTCAAGCAACTCGTGGAGGTCGAGCGCCAGTGGTTTTCGTTCGTGCTGGCGTGCCAGTTTTTGCACATCTGGCGACGGAAATTCGTAGCCACCTTCGAAACGCGGGTGCCACCCTTCGAGGGTCGCCGCAACGCCGAGGCCACCCGGTCCTCCCCCGGCAATGATCACCCTGTGATGCTCCAAATTTGTGCAACTCCAGGGAATACATGCTTGGACGGACGCCAGTGAAGTCACGTGGCACAAAAACACCCGGTTCTGATGCCGGGCGCAGTTCTCCGAAAGTTTATCGGAGCATCGGCTCCGATGGACCGTCGTGCGTGGTTGTGCTACGGGCAATGGAACCGCGGTTCAAGATATTTGCATCTCTTGCTGAACGCGTGCATCATAATGACTGACCAGTCAGTTTGGTTGATCGGACCTGACGTGGTCGAGAGGCAATGTGAATGACACCGAAAGTTAGCACCGAATATATGCGGGCCCGCAGGAATGAGATCCTTGTGGCCGCTACCACGGTGTTCTCAGAAAAAGGCTTTCACGCTGCAACTCTCGACGACATCGCGACCGAAGCGGAAATTTCCAAGGGTTCGATCTACGTTCACTTCGACAGCAAGGAAGCGATGATCGACGGGTTGAGTCAGTTGTGGCAGACGACAGATGACGAGGTATTCGACGCTGCGGAGAAGGAACCCCGTGCTATCGACGGCCTGGCTTACGTTGCGAAGGGGATCATCCGCCGGATGCAACGGAAAGACTTCAACGATTCAGTTCGGCTGGGTCTGTTCATCTGGGCCGAGGTCCTGATCAATCCGGCTGTTCAAAAGAGCCAGGCGAAACTCGCAGGCGAGTGGCTAAGGCGAATGCACGGCCTTGCGGTGCGCGCCCAGGAAGCCGGCGACATCGGGCCCCGGTACGATCCGGCGGCTGTCGTCTTGTTTCTTGGATCGGTTGGGCAGGGTCTGTTAATCGGCGTGGCATGGAACTATAAGTCGGACCAGTCGAATCTTGAACGGCTGGTCGATTCGTTCCTCGCTGGCCTCAGGCCGTAGTCGAGGGGCGGCAGGTGGACGACGGAGTGGTCGTTTCGGACGGTCTGAATAAAAACTGACTGGTCAGTTCACATATGTTAAAGCCCGGACGCGAAGCACGTGACTGGGACTGAAAATGCGGTGCCGAATTGAGGCACCGGTCAAAGGAGAAAAAAATGGGCTCTTTGAAGGCAGAAGTTCGAGTAGATTTGGCGATTGGTGATCTCTGGAAGATCGTGGGCGATTACGGGAACCCGAACGACTGGTCGCCGTACGTCGATTCAGCGGAGATTATCTCGGATGTGAGTTCCGGAGCAGGAGCGGTCAGGACATGCGTGATCCCCGGGTTCGGTGACGTCGAGGAGCGAATTACCGACTGGCAGGAGGGCGTTGGCTTTTCGTTCGACGTAAAAGCTTCCGGGCCGGTCGAGACGGCGCGCAGCACGGTGACTCTCCGGGCCAGCGGTGCCGCCACCACGGTGGTTTACGAGATCGAGTTCAAGCTGCGTGATGGTCTCACCACCGAAGAACAAACCGGTGCAGAGGGCTACTTCCAGATGGTTTTAAAGGAATCGTTGCTGGGGCTGAAGCACTTCGCTGAAACCGGACAGAAGATAGGAAATGTGCTGCCTGATGGCCTCGACACTTCAGCCGTGGTGGTTATCGCGGCCTAGTACGACGGTCTCGAACATTACAGTTTGCGGTGGCGCGCCCCTTTCATGAGCGCTCGGACTGCACTGTAATCAGCACTAAAAGGCACCCTCCCAGTTTTTGATTTCGGCAATTCGGCCGACTGAAAAATACGGGGAGGGTGCCGATAAAAAGTTCGTCAAAACATGGCGCCTTCCGCTTTGCACACGGAGGGCGCCTCCCCGTTTAAGCAAGGCGACTACGGCTGAAACGCCCTCGTCTCGACCGCAGCGGAGAGATCAGCAAGCAAATCGCGAAGACCCACCGATTCAGCCAACCACGGGGCTCGCCCTCAACAGACCCGGTTGAACTTCGACCCAGGCGGCAAGACGATTTGCACGGTGGGGTTTCCCGGTACGAAAGACCGCCCATAATACGCCGCGCAGTCCCGTAATCGCACGACGCGTCGGCAACTATGCTTTCTGAGCTATTCGTGGACAGATGGTAGTATTCCGGCGCTCGCAGGTGCGATACGGGCAGATTTCGCGATATCGACTGTGCCGCCAGGCAGATGCCTGAACTGGCGTCGAGGGAACTCCGGGGTATTTTAAATGAGAGATTTTCCTCGTACGACCGGCGAGATCACGGCTGAGTGGCTGACGAACGTGCTGCGCGCGAGCGGTGCGATCAGGGGTGCCAGTGTCAAGTCGTTTACCGTCAGCAACATCGGCGTCGGTCAGGGTGTTGTGGGTGATGTAAGCCGGCTCGAGTTGGAGTATGACACCCCAGAAAAAACCGCGCCGCGCGCCGTGATCGCCAAGCTGGCGCTTGCTGACGATGAGAAGCGTGAGTTTATAGACAGCGCCGGCCTTTATGAGCCCGAGGCGGGCTTCTATCGCGAATTGGCCTCCGCAAGTGGCATGGCCACACCCGAGACGTACTTCGCGGAGTACGACGCAGGCTATGTAAATCTGCTGCTGGAGGACCTGGGTCACCTGCGTGCTGTCGACCAGGCAGACGACTGCAGTTTCGATGACGCCAGTGCGGGTCTTAGCGCGCTCGCCACGATGCACGTCAGGTGGTGGGAAGACCCCCGGTTGCCCGGATATTCCTGGCTGCCAGGTTCGCCGGGGCCGGAGCAAATCAGGTTCGCGGTCGAACGTTTCCATGAGACCCTGGAATCGTGCCTTGAGAAAGTGGGGGACTATCTGCCATCAGGTTTCGAAGCAATAGCGCGGATGTACGGACAATCGATACCCGAGATAACGCGGCTGAACTACCGTGGTCCGCTGACCCTGACGCACGGAGATTTCCGGCTGGCGAACCTGTTCTTCGATGATGCGGATGGTGCTACCGACCCGGTCGTCGCATTCGACTGGCAACTCGCCAGCCACGCCAAAGGGGCCAGTGATGTTGGCTACTTCCTCTGCTGGAGCCTCGAGACTGAAAGCAGGCGGCGGTACGAAAAGCGGCTGCTGACCGACTACCACGATTGTCTCATCGACCTTGGCGTATCGGGCTACTCGTACGACGAGTTCATCGTGGACGCCAGAAGGGCGGTGCTGAAGAATCTGCGAATCATAGTGAATGTGTTAGGCAGCAGTATTGGCGACGATTTGTTGGCGACGGACGATGGCCGCAAGCGGGTTGTCGCCATGTGCTCCCGACTCCAGACGCTTATCGACTGGAACTGCGACGAGGTGATTCCGAAGTGAGTTCGACGGCGAATTCCAACTCCGTCATTCCGACCGGAGCGGAGGAATCCGGGGTGTCCAATTGTGAGAAGTGTTGGCGATGCAGATTGACCAGATCTCTCCGCGCAGGTCGAGATGACAAGTCAGAGGTGATTCCGAAGTGAGTTGTTTGTAAATAAAGGCCCGGAAGAACGAAAGAAGGTGACCATTATGGGTTCCGAAGCAGAGTTTGAAGGGAAAGTTGCGCTGGTCACGGGTGCGACGTCCGGAATTGGCAGGGCTACGGCGATCGAGTTCGCCGCTGCTGGTGCCAGTGTTGTTGCGACAGGTCGGCGGGCTGACCGTGGACAGGAGCTTGAGGCAGAGGCTGCTGGCCTGTCGGGTTCGATTCTGTTTCTGCAGGCCGACGTTACCGTGGCAGACGACGTAAAGCGGATGGTCGATACAGCCGTCGACCGTTTCGGTGCCCTCGATTTCGCATTCAACAACGCGGGTGCCTCCAGGAGCATGGGCACCGACGGGACGGCGCGACTTCACGAATACACCGACGAAGACTGGGATTACTACTCGGACATGTTTCTGAAGAGCGTGTGGCGCTGCATGAAGCATGAGATCGAGGTCATGCTGCCGGCAGGTCGGGGCGTGATTGTCAACAACGCATCGGTCGCCGGTGTTGTAGGAGGGCCCAACGCGGCATATACCACGATGAAGCACGGTGTGGTGGGATTAACCAGGTCTGCCACCCGTCAGTACGCCGGAGAGGGCATGCGGTTCAACGCAGTGTGCCCGGGCTGGATAGACACCGAGATGACGGCCACCTGGAAGGAAGACGCGGACCGCTCGGAATTCATGTTCTCCCGGCAGAGCGTGAAACGCCCTGGCGAACCACATGAGGTCGCCTCGTTAGTCCGGTGGTTGTGTTCTGATGGCGCCGCATTCGTCGATGGGGCAATATGGCCAATCGACGGTGGATTTACGGCTTGAGAAGGGGGCTGGCTGATGGCGGACAAGCTTTTCGTTCTCGCCATTCCAGATTTTGCCCCTGGCGATCGTGACTGGATGGCGGGTGTTCGCGCCCGGTTCGATCCGGCTGTTTCGATTGTTGCGCCGCACTTCACCCTCGTATTTCCGGGGCATTCGGTGTCGACCGACACCTTGGTGAGTCATGTTCTGGAGAATGTTGGATACCAGTCGCAGTTCCGGGTCAGGTTAACCGCAGTAGAAGTGCTGGATTCCAGCCACGATGGCGCGAATTACGTGTCACTGATACCCACTGATGACTTCAACGAAATATTGCGGTTGCACGATCGGTTGTACTCGGGGCTTCTCGAACAGTATTTGCGCAAAGATTTGCCATACAAACCCCACCTGACCATCGGCAGGTTCGAGATGCGTGCGGATGCGGCCCGGCTGGTCGAAGAACTGAGCAATAACGAGATCGACATTATGGCGAAAGTAACCGAGTTGACGGTCGCGCACTTGAGTGCGGGCGAACTTACGGTCATCACCAGGATTCCGCTGGGGAGCCCGCGCGGAAACGGCTAAGATCGTCGCGGAAGGCTCAACCCCGAGGATATTGGCATGAAGATAACCGACGTAAAAGTAATTTCGTTCAAGGCCAGAACCCGCTCCCATCCCACCCGGTGGGGCTACGGCGAGCCGGGCGAGGAACGCGACGAAATCCAGCGGGTCCTCAAGATCGAGACCGACGAGGGTGCAGAAGGCTATTTCACCGGCGGCAACACTTATTTCGTCCCTCCGCCGGCGGAGGTCGTTGAGCAGCTCGTAAAGCCGTTGCTGGTCGGTGAGGACCCGCTGGACCGCGAGAAGCTGTGGCAGTGGATGATGGGTCACCGGGGCGTTTCGGAATCGGTGATCGGTGCCGTCGACTGCGCCCTGTGGGACTTGCTGGGCCGTTCGGCAGGTGTGTCGGTTGCCAGTCTGCTGGGAGGCTACCGGGACAGGGTAAAGGCGTACGCCAGCACCGCGCCGAACCTGGGGTCGCCGGAGGTCTACGCACAGCACGCAATCCAGTGCAAGGAGCGCGGCTACACGGCATATAAGGTCCACGCATACATCTACTGGGACCCCGTAAACGAAGAGCCAGCACCGGGCAAGCCCGCGTTTGCGAAGGCCGATGTCGAGGTGTGCCGGGCGGTGCGCGAGGCCGTTGGCGACGACATGGTGCTGATGCTCGACCCGTGGGGCATCTACACGTACGAGGAAGCCCTGTACGTGGGCCGCGAGATCGAGAAGCTCAACTACTACTGGTTCGAGCACCCGATGGACGAGCGCAAGACGGAGCCGTACCGGAAACTAACCGAACAACTCGACATCGCCATTCTTGGCCCGGAAATGGAGCCGGGGAGCCTTTACACCCGCGCCGAGTGGGCGATTCAGCATGCCTCCGACATGGGCCGGATCGACACCAACTTCGGGGGCATCACGGGGGTTCGAAAGGCGCTCGGGTTCTACGAGTCGATCGGCATGCAGTGCGAACTGCACGTGGGGGGCTTCGGCAACCTGGCTTTACTGGGCTCGACAAGCGAAGAGACCTGCGAGTACTACGAGCGCGGCCTGCTGCGACCCGACGAGGACTACGACGCGCTGTGCCCGCCGTACCTGAAGGAGCCGTGCGACCCGATGGACGAAAACGGCTACGTGCACATTCCGCAGGGCCCCGGCCTCGGCATTCAGTTCGACTGGGACTACATCAACGCCAACCTGGTCGATGGGTAGCGCAGCTTTCACGTTCGCGCGTGCGAAAACATGCCGGGCGAGATCTGTTCGACCGCGCTGAGAAAATGAGCCGGCGTTGGCCGAAAGGGTCGATTCGGGCTGGCTTTTGCAATCGATAACCGGGGACCGGACAATCAAGCTCGTTCTCAGGTTCTGTTATCCAGTCCGTCTGTCTAGTATCGGCGTTGCGACCGATGCGTCAGGCCCGGAACTTCATTCAGTCGTCTGTTGCTGCCCTGTTCAACTCCTTCAGTGCGTG
>JADFLG010000117.1 GCA_022564545.1 Chloroflexota bacterium
GGTTTTTTTTGGCGGTTGAGTAGTTCATGCCACGGTCGAAAACTTTCACCCGCGACCGCGCCCACAAGTGGGCACCCGTCTGCGTTTGGCTCCGGGCGTGCGAGGCGCACCTGGTCGCGCAGGAAGCTCCGCGGGGCACGCCAGAGTGAGGGAGAGGGGATTTTCGATGTTCTCAGGCTAGTTTCTGGCGGATGGTGTCGAGTACTTCGGTGGCTATTTCCAGGGCGTGCGACGAGTCGGTCGAGTCGTAGACTTCCGCGGGGACGGCACCGCCGATCGCATCGGGGTTGCGTGCTGCCAGGATGTGCTTGTCGAGCAGGGCGGCGACGGATTTCACGAAATCGAATGATGGATCGAAGGCCATTGCGTCCTCGCACAGGTCGGACAGGTGTTCTCCCCAGACAATCTCGGCGCCCTGCCTGTAAAGGAATCCCTTGACGGCTTTCGTGGCCGATTCGTGAGAGAGAAAGCAGGCTAGAGCGTGACGGTTTTGATCGGCGCTGGCGCGGGCCGCATCAAGGTCGGCGTCGGCCTGGGCGAGCCAGCTTGCAGCGGGGTCGTGCGTGGTCATGGCGGCTAACCGTGAACCCTTTCTCCATTGTTGAAGGCGTCGTGGAGCAACGGGTCTGGTGCGGGCGGGTTTTCAAACTCGTCACGCGTGTAGACGAAAAAATTGACCCCTATTCGCGGTCGCAGGTGGCTGGTCCAGAAGTCGGCGCGCCTGTGGGAAGGCAGGTCGGTTTCCTGTATCAGCACGAGGTCGAGCACGGTCCCCGGGTCGACTTCGCCGCGGGCGAAGGGACCGACCAGGTACATGGTCTCCATGCCCAGCTGGGGCATTTCTTCCACGAACCGCTGCAACTCGGCTTCGAGCATCTGTTTGCGCTGCCCGCCAAAGCCGAACATCATCGGCATGACGCGATCCTGACCCGAGTCGTGAACCGTTGGCTAGAACCGGATGACGTGCTCAAACCGTGTACAGGGACGGAGCCCTCGGCGCGTCGTATATCTGTTCTTCAGTAAGCACGTACGCCTCTTTGCGATACACCTGAATACGGTGGGCGCCGAAGTCGGGGATGTACATCAGGTCGCCATGGACCCTCACGGAGGCCGGGCCTCGCAGACGTTTCAACTCGACCAGGTGGATCAGTTCCCGAGACCTGAGGACTTTTGGATTTGCCGTGATATAGATTCGGCCACTTTTCGACAGCCCTGCATCGCCGATGAACACATCGACAAAATTGCCGTGTTGGCCGAACAGTTGAATTCGGTGATTTCCGCGATCTGCAACGTATATGTCGCCGTGCTCGTCAATTGCGATCCCGGCAGGGCGGCACAACTCGCCGAGAGCGTCGCCAGGCGAACCGAACTGCGATATGTACTCGCCCTCTGACGAGAATCTCTGTACTCGATCGTTTCGCCAGTCTCCAACGACTATGGTGCCGTCGTCAGGGTCGATTGCGATGCCCCAGGGCATGTCGAACTGGCCGTCGCCGCTGCCTTTTTCGCCAAACGTCGAGACGAACTTTCCTTTGGCGGTGAATTTCTGAACGCGATGGTTCATGGTGTCGACCACAAGCAGGTTGCCATCGGCATCGAAAACGATTCCCGATGGGCGGTTTAATTCGCCATCACCCGAGCCGTTCTCACCCCATGAGTTTATTTTTGAGCCGTCTTTGGCCCAGAAACCGATCGTGTGATTGCCTTCGTCGGAGACGACCAGCGAGTCGTCGGGGCCGGCGATCATTTGCACCGGCCAGATGAAACCGCTCCCGATGTCTCCCAGGTCTTCATCGTCCCAGTTGGTCAGCCTGATCTGGCCGCCCGCGCCATCTGAGCGGTTCAGGACATACAGGTCGCGGTCGTTTCCGATCACGATGTCCATGGGAGACGTGGTTGTACGTCGCATGCCGAGCGTGCCGTAATACGGGAATGCTGCCCGGAGCAGGGCATGTGGTTTGGTCATTTTTTATTCACTTTTTCTCTGGGGCCTCTTTCGGGCGTTTTCTTGAGGACAGGCGGATTGTGACGATTAAACCATTGTCCTGGTGTATGGGTTGAACTGCTCGAACGTACCGCCGACGATGTCGACAGGGTCGATTCCCATCCACTGGTTGAGGATTGTGCTGTAGACGCTCCGGAAATCGATGGTGAAATCCATGTCTTCGCCGAAAACCCAGTCGGACGGGGCCAGCGACGGATATTCGGAGTAGAGGCCGCCTTTAACGTTTTCGCCGATGAGGAACGCGCCGCCGCCGGTGCCGTGATCTGTGCCCGACCCGTTGTCCTTAATGCGTCGGCCAAACTCGGTGAAAACAAGGATGTTCACCTCATCGGCCGCATCGTGATCTCGAAGGTCCTGCATGAAATCTTCGATGGCGACGGTCAGCTCTGTGAGCAGCTTTGCGTGCCCTGGCACTTCCTGCGCATGGTGATCGTAACCAAGATGGTTGGTGTAGAAGATTCGCGTGCCGAGTCCTGCCGTGTGGATCCGGGCCACGTCTCGCAACGACTTTGCGATCGGGTTGTCGGCGTACTCCACCGTCGATTTGTACTTGCGGGGAGCTTCGGCAAGCATGTCGGCGCCGGTGATGACGCTGCGGCCGGTTGTGCTCAGGTAGTCCATGACAGGGCCTGAACCGATAGCCGGGGTGTACATGCGCTGGAAGACTTGCAGGTCGCGGTCGCGCTCTTCCTTCAGTTCGATCCCCGACATGAGGCCGTAGTTGTCGAGATCGCCGATCGACGTGGCAGTTACGCCCGGCGCTGCGAGCGCCCGGGGAAGGCCTCGGCCGAGGTTGACGGCCGTAACCGGATTGGAGCTACTGGGGTCGATCTCCCTGATGACCTTCGCCAGCCAGCCTTCGGTGGCGATGATTTCCGGTTCGCATGTGTGCCAGATATCCATTGCCCTGAAGTGAGATCGGCTGGCGTGCTCGGTGCCCACACCCTGCACGATGGCCATCTTGCCCTGTTCGTAAATGCGCTTGAATGCAGCGGCCGAGGGATGCCAGGCGAGGGTATCGGTAAACGGAAGCACCTTGTCTTCTGGAATGCCGACAAGAGGGCGATTGTCGTAGTAGATCCCTTCAGTGAACGGGATGACCGTGTTCATGAAGTCGTTGCCGCCGGATAGCTGAACGACAACCAGGACCGGGTCTTGCGTTTTGCCGTTCGTATTACCGGTCGTCTTGGCGGTCGTTGTGGTCATTTGTCAAAGGTCTCCGTCGTTATTTTCGTGTTGCCTGATTCTGGTGAGGCGAGTCTTGTATTTTTCGTAAGACGTTGTGTTGCCAGCATGAAACTAATTGAACTGGTATTCGCGGGCTGAAACAACGAGTGTCAGTAACTGCACCACTCGATTCGTGCTGGCCTCCGCTGAAGCGTCGCTGCTCCAGTCGAGCGGTCCTTCGCTTTCGGCGTGGGCGATCAGGACGTCGCGAGTTTCTGGCTCGACTTCCAGTGGGCCGATAAGATCAAGCAGTTGATCGACCAACTGCGCGGGGCTCGTGCTGTCGCCACCCGACTTGATGCGGTTGGCGATCGCCCGCACACCCGGCTTCTTCGGGTCGTTCAGCGTATCGATGGCATAGTTGATGCGTTCGGTCAGGGTCCCGCCGTCTATCCACTCTTTGCCGGTGTGCCAGCCTTCGACGCTCGGTGGGTCCATGAGCTTCTGGCCCATCGACACGATTGTGCCCTCGAGTTTGTGAAGGTCCGGTGCTGGTTCACGGTAATCGCCGGAGAGTTTAAGGACAGCGGCCACGAACTCGGTGGGCGATTTGACCCGCTTGAACCGGGCAGCCTTGAACCAGTCGGATGTGAATAACGTGCGCAACACGGCACGAATATCGGCGTCCGAATCCATCCAGGTCTTTACAAGATCGTCGATGGCCCCGGGATCTACCGGAGGTTCGATGCTCCATGCCGGGACCTGCGCTTCGTCGGCGACGAAGAAGTTGTAGAGGTGGCGGCCAATGAAGCGCGCGGTCGCTTCCTGTCTGGCAATGATGTCGATAACGTCGTCGCCGTTGAGATTTCCGGTATGGCCCAGAAAGGTCTTTTCGCCGTTGTCGTGGTCGTCGGCCCTGAACAGGAACTCTACTTCGCGCTGACCGTAGGGATAGAGCGGGATCGGTTGTTTGTAAGTCCATCCGGTGAAGGCGCGGGCGGCGTTTTTTATGTCGTCTTCCGTGTAGTTGCCAATGCCCATCGAGAACAGTTCAAGGATTTCCCGGCCGTAGTTTTCGTTAATGGCAGAACCGTGGTTCTCGTTGTTGTCGAGCCAGAAGATCATTGCCGGGTCACGAGAAATTCCGAGCAGCAGTGTCCTGAAATTCGCCATGCAGTTGGTGCGCAGCATCTGGATGTGGTCGACCATCGTCGGCGTGTGTTCGCTCTTGGTCCAGCCCGTGGCGAACACGCCGTGCCAGAAGAGGGTCATCTTTTCTTCAAGTGGCCGGTCGGTGTTGATCATCCGGTAGAACCACCGTCCGATCCAGACGGCGGGGTTGTCTTTGTTGGCGTGCAGGTGGGGATAGAAACGGGTAAGGACTTCTTCTTCGAGCTCATCAAACCGCTCCGGGTTGAGCAGGTCTTCGACCACATCGTCGTAGCTTTTTTCGGAGTAACGCTCAAGTTCGTCCCGGTCGGCGCCGAACCCGGCGCGCCGCAGGAGGTGCGCCATGAGAGCGAGATCGGTGGTCGACGTTGTCGTCATGCTGCCTCTTCACATATATAGCGATTTTTCGACTGGCTGGGCGCATTTTACGCAATTTTCGCAACAGCGGAGGAACCGGGCACGCATAGACTGCCTGGGGTTTGCTCTCTGGCTGAAGAAGTGGCGGTGAGCCCGGTGTTCGGTTACCGTGCGGTTTTGGCTTTGGTATGACGAGAGACTTTGAAATGAAGAGACCGGTCGACGCAGCACTGAGCCTGGCAGTCCATTACGGCCATAAGCTCGAACGACCCGTGGTGTATACACAGGGCGTGGCCCTGAGCGGACGCCTGCGCCTGCATGAGCTGCTGCCTGAAAGTCCTGATCCGACAGAGGACATTGCCAGCATCGTCGCTCCCTACGTTGCCGACCTGCCACGAATTTTTGGCCCTGATGATGGAACCGCCAACTATGCCGGTCTTTGCTGGGCCGATGGCTTTGCAGTTTCGACCGGCGACGCTTCGTATATTGACCTTCTGCGTTTTTCAGCGGACAAATTTGGACCTACCCTCGATGAGGGACCGCTGGACCCCGATATCAGAGTCGAGGATTTTTTCTTCGCCGCAACGATGCTTGGCAGGGCATTTCGTGCGACCGGTGATTCGGCTTACGCGGACTTGCTGGTGGAGTTCTTGCTTTCGTCATTGGACACCCTGCAGCCCGATGGTTTGTGGTGGCACTGCAAGGCTTCGCCGTACTACTGGGGGCGCGGGAACGCGTTTGCCGCGCTCGGGTTCGCCGAGGCGCTGACTTATCTGCCGGGCGATCATCCGTCCCGTGCGGTCCTGTTGCAAACGCATATTCGACACCTTGAGGGGCTGGCAAAACACCAGGATGAATCCGGCATGTGGCGGCAGGTCGTCGATATGCCGGAGACCTACCTCGAGCACAGCGCGACGACGATGATCGGCTACTCGATAGCAAAAGGCCTGCGCCGCGGCTGGCTGCCAGACAGTTGGCGAGCGGTACTGGACAGAGCCTGGGATGGTGCGTCCCGGCGAATCGGTGATGACGGGTCGATAGAGCATGTGTGCGGCGGCACGGGACCGCAGCCGGATCTCGAAGCATATGTGAACCGTCCATATTCGGACGGACTCGACGATCGTGGCGGCGCGATGGCGCTGTGGTTCGCGGTCGAGATGGCACGTCTGGAAGCTGGCGTTTAGCCAAAATCAGCTGATAAGCAGGAAGTCCTCGGGAGGGCAAAAAAACTTGATGTACGACACGGTGATCATAGGTGCAGGATCGGCCGGAGGAGTGCTGGCCGCCAGGTTGTCGGAGGACCCGACGCGCAGCGTGTTGCTGCTGGAGCCGGGGCCGGACTATCCGGACATCGATACGCTGCCGCAGGAGTTGAAGTTGGGCATCGGCGGTGTAGTCGACATGTCCGACAACCGGCACAACTGGGATTACAGGGCAAGGGGCACTGATATTTCCGGTCCTATCATCGTGCCGAGAGGCCGGGCCACCGGAGGGTCTTCGGCGATCAACGCGCAGATATTCCTGCGAGGGGCGCCGGAAGACTACGATTCCTGGGCAGAGTCGGGCCTTGACCAGTGGTCGTATCAGAAGCTTCTTTCGGCGTTCCGGCGATCTGAGAACGATCTCGACTTCGGCGGCGATTTTCATGGCAAGGGCGGCCCGATCAGTTGCGAGCGACCAAAACGCGAGGACTGGCTGCCAGCCCAAGTTGCGTTCTACGAGGCTTGCCGCGCCGCGGGATTTCCCGATTGTCCCGATCACAATCTGCCCGATTCAACCGGGGTTGGACCGCTGGCGTTCAACAACGTCGATGGCATCAGGATCAGCACTGCACTGGGATACCTTGCCAGTATCCGGCATCGATTGAACGTGACTATCAGGGCTGGATGCCGGGTGCACAGGATCGTCATTGAGGGTGGTCGTGCGGCCGGTGTGGCGGTCGAATCCGGTGGGGAGATGTTCGAGGTACGTGCCGGCGAGGTGATCCTGTCGGCCGGTGCGGTCGTGTCGCCGCAATTGTTGATGCTGTCGGGGGTCGGGCCGGCCGGGCACCTGGAAGAGCACGGAATCGGTGTTATTGCCGATGTGCCGGGTGTCGGGCAGAACCTGCAGGACCACCCGATGGTATTTATGACGTGGCGCACCGCTCCCGACTTCGAGTATGACTTCGATCGCCGGCGCCTGCAGCTGGCGTTGAGGTACACGGCGGAAGGTTCGAAAAATCGCAACGACATGATCGTGTACATGAGCTCGATCGGCACGGAACGACCGGAACGCGGTGGGGACAGGAATGTCCCGATCGGCATACAGATGAATCTCGTTCTGAACATGGCCGACAGCCGGGGCGAGATCAGGCTGGCTTCGACCGATATCGCAGATCAACCACGAATCGATTTCAACTACATGAGCGATCCGTGGGACCTTGCACGGATGCGGGATGGCGTGCGGAGGATGACGGCGGTGGGTGCACGGCCCGAGTTCCGGAAAATCGTTATCGATATGGCGGTGCCGACCGGCGATATCGTGGGCAGCGATCAGGCGCTTGATGACTGGATACGCCGCGACGTGACGACCGGTCACCACATATCGAGCACGAACACGATGGGTGTGGACTCCGACCCGCTCGCGGTGGTCGATCAGTTCGGGGCTGTGCGGGGCGTGGACGGGCTGAGGGTGATCGACGCGTCGATCATGCCGACATGCGTGCGGGCAAACATTAACGCCACGGTGATAGCGATGGCGGAGCGGATGGCGGAGTTGATTACGGTTTAGCGTCCGGCACAGGGCGTGCGAGGCGCACTTGGGCGCCACAGGCATGGGGAAGCTCTGTGTGGCAGACCAAGGCAACCCGATGTGGAGACTCCGTCATCTCGACCGCAGCGGAGAGATCTAACGTCAACCTGCCTGGAATCACTTAACAAACGAAAAACCCCGGGATTCCTCCGCTCGGGTCGGAATGACAGACAGTGAGGGCAAGGCTGGCGTACGCAAATTCGCGAAGTCGTTCTGTGGCGGAGGCTGATTGTCACTCCCGCCCTGAGCTTGCCCGCTCTGAGCTTGTCGAACGGGTCGAATAGGTCGTCGAACTCCTCGCAATGGTAATTATGTAGTTGAGTCCGCTGCCGGTGTACTCTTACGTGATGGACACTCCGTATTGGATTCGAATTGGTTGGCAACCGGTTGTAGAAACCGCCGAATTCCTCGGCTTCGGCCATCCAATTCGCGCAATAATCGGAGTTACAGCAGCTATCGGCGCGATTGTGGTACTTGGCCTGTTCGGCCCCGAAGGGGAAGAACAGATGGGTGAGGAGTTGCGGTGGCTATTCGCCATTCTCATCGTGGCAGGGGTGGCTATGCTTCCAACGTTTCTATGGCATCTATTCAGGATTCCCCCGCGTCTATCTCTAGAAGCAAAAACAAAGTATGAGACAGATAATGCGGTCTTAAAAGTACAACTGGGTGAATCTGAAAAGAAGCTGGCAATAGCCGAAGGCCAGATAATGAGTGCACCCGCAGAACTTACTGCTAGCTACCTTGAAGGGCGACATATTCGTGTGATTGATCTGCCGAGAGATGGGATAATCGTCCGTCGCCGCACATTCGTTAACTGTGATATTTACGGCCCGGCTGTCATCGCGATGACAGGTACGGGCATCATTCAGGACTGTGCATTTGAAAGCGATTTCAAGAGCGTATTCATTCCAATAACCACTGACATACCCATCAGGGGAGCAATCGCATTTGAAGACTGTGTATTTCGTGGTTGTCGTTTCCACGCTATCAATGTCTTCGGGACAGCAGACGATATCGAAAGATGGATGAAAGCTTTCCCTACGACACCAACTCCCGATATCGCAGAGGACTCGCCCCAAGCAACTCAGTGAGCGAATCCCGGAAGATGAATGGGTTGTTGCGGTTGTTGTACCGAACCTCCATCTCGTCAAGGTAGGCGGGAAGGTGCTTGGTGCTGATGTGATGATAGGAACCGACGATAGACCGCTTGAGGAGCGACCAGACGCCCTCTATGGTGTTTGTGTGGACGTTGGCGCGTACCCATTCCTCGTCGCTGTGGTTGATGGTGTAGGTCCAGGCCTTG
>JADFLG010000118.1 GCA_022564545.1 Chloroflexota bacterium
ATTGAACGAAGCGGGAGTAGAGCACGGAGTGGGCCCCGCGGACGAATTGATTGGCAGGGGCAAGGTTGGAAGGGCAGCAGTTGGTATCACGGTTTTGACGGTCGACTACGGGGCCTATGCGATAGCTGGCAACGTCGTCATGATGTGCGAGTCAGAACTCGCACCGTGCGAAACTCTTATCGATGCCCTCGAATGAAGCGGCCTGCTTGTTGACCGTATCTGGATAGGAAGCTGGTTGTGCGCGCACATCCTGCACACCACTCCACGGAATCAGCAGCACTCTATGGAATCGAACAGGGATTGAACTGAACTGTAAAGCACTCAGAAACACTTGAAAACACGGTATTCATTGGACTGAAAATCCATGTGTCGGCAGTTCGAGTCTGCGCGATCGTGTCACTGCGTTTGTCACTAAACCGCGTGCCACTCAGTGGTAACCAATCGTAAGCGGTGGACACCGGCTGACAAGCCATGCAACTCAATGGACGCTTTTCATAGGACTTCAACTCCGCTGGCGTGCGGCTTGCCTTCGGCGTCTAACGGCGGCGTGCGCGGGGGGTTCGACTCCCTTGCACTCCCGCCATTACTGATATTTGCGTCACGGGCGCATTTGACGTTCATCGCGTGAAATGGACCCTCGCAACGCCAGGCGACTCACTACTTCGGGGTTCAGCGCAAAGCCCCAGCCGGGTGTCGCTTCCAGTTCCAGGCGCCACCCATGATCTCCCGGTACAGATCGCTCATTTCAAGCTCAGGCCAAACAAAAATGTCGTACTCAATGTATGTAATTTTCACGACAATCCCTCGGAATATTTCGGTGTGATCCAATTGGCGAATTCCGTAAACGCTGCCACTCACATCGAGCGTGCCGCGAGCCAATGGTTTCGCATTCAACTATGTTTTATACGCGATAAATACCGGTATTTGCGCCGGGGTCGGCAGTAGACCTGCGCATGTAGAGTTTGAACGTGGAACCTGACAATACGGGTCATGCGACGACCGGGATAGGCCATCAGGACCTGCCCAGTGAGGAATCTTTAGGGTCAGCTTCCCCGGTCAAACAGTTTGCCCTGGCAAGCATATTGATCGTTCTCGGCGCTCTTATCGCCGTGAACTTCGTTTCGAGCCGCGTTGAGCGCGACAGCGTCATTTCTCGCCTGGAAACTGAGGCCCTCGAATCGGCCAGGGTATCGACTTTCAGGATTGTCGAGGGAATCAGCCAGATCACGGAACCGACGGCTGGTACGTTCCTGACACTTCCCGACGACACCGCAGTGATCGACCGCATCGTACTGAGCGCTCTCGTCGGGCAGCAGGTCGCACGGGTCGACATCCTGGGCACATCCGGCGAAATCTTATACTCCACCGACCCGTACTATATCGGCAACGACTCCGAGTACCGAAGGGGTCCAACTTACGCGACCAGCGAATATGTCGGTGCTGCAGCAATTAGCGGACTTGACGGTCAAACGTCGCTCATTGAGGCCGTAATAAGCCGAATCCCTGTCTACACCGAAGGCAGCATACCGGGAACCGACTCTCTCGAAACTATCGTCGTGATATACCGGGACGTTGCTTCAGCAATCGACGCGGCGACCGGCGCCGGGGCCAGGTTCCGGCTCGGGATGACTATGGGCGTGATGGCAATTGTGTTCGCAAGCCTGATGATTGTCGTCATGCGCGGGCACCGTGCACAGACCGAATCACGCAAAAAACTGCGAGAACTGCTGGTTCACGAACACATTCTTGTTTCTGAATTGGATCAACGAAACGCAGATCTAAGGTCGGCCGATGAAGCGAGGTTAAGGCTTCTTTCCGTCGTTACCCACGAGCTTGGAAATCCATTGACCAGTATTTCGGCGTTTATCAGCATCCTGTCCAAAAACCGTGATAGAAATTTCTCCGACCGGGAAATACGCATGGTCGCAGCGATCGGTCGCAGTGAAGTGCAAATGCGCTTGTTGCTTGATGACCTCGTCGACCTGTCGCGTGTCGAAGCAAACGAACTGGAACTTAGTATTGCCCCGGTCGACATCACCGATGTCGTGAAGGGCGTGGTCGAGTCGATGACCCCGGTCGCCGACGAGAAGTCCCAGACGATCTCAACTGTGTTCCCCAATGGCGTCGTCAGTGTCGATGGTGACAGGGCCCGCCTCGATCAGGTGATTACCAACCTGGTGTCGAACGCAACGAAATACTCACCGGTGAACACCGAAATCAAGATTTCCGTTTCCGTTGAGAGCTCACTCTGTGTAATTGAACTTACCGACCAGGGAATCGGAATATCCAAAGAAGACCAGAAGAAACTGTTCACTCCGTTTTTCCGGGCCGAGAATGCCCAAACGAGAGAAGTCTACGGCACGGGTCTCGGGCTGGTCATTTGCAAGCAAATCATCGAGCTGCACGGTGGCAAAATGACGCTCAGGTCGGCACAGGGGAGCGGGACCACGTTTCGGGTCGAAATACCGATCGCCGAAAACGATGATCAGTCCGCTATCGCCGCATGAGCGAGGGGCCTCAGGGAAGTTCCGCCGGAAGCTGGCCGCAGGCGGTGTAGTTCGAGGGGTCGGCGTACGATGCGTGGACGTTTACGAGCACATCACCGGTAAGAATTTCATTTAACGACAGGTTGATCGTCGTCATCGATTTGCCATTCACTACGTTCTGGAGCGCGTGCAGCACACTCCCCACATCTTCACATTTGCCCACGTGAATGTGGACAGGCTGTGCCTCACCGGTAATCGGGGCAACATCGATTTCCACGGTGGTGGTCGTGCCATCTGAGGTCAGTGTGGCTGATCCAATCTGGCCTTCGCCCTGGACCGGGGAAAGATGGATGACGACACGGGTTACTCCGTTTGAAGACGATACCGCTGGCGTCGGAGTCGGCTCGTCTGGCGCATCAATCGACGGCGATGGAGTTGCCGGGTCTCCCGATGCGCAGGCCGACACGGCAAAAACGGCCAGAGCGACCGCTACGTACTTATATTTGGTGAGGTTCACGTCACTCGTTTACGTTGAATGCCAGGGATATCGGGTGAACTAAATCAGACGGCCAGAAGATCACCGAACTCGTACCTGCAATCATAAAAATATATTGTTCACGAAGTAATGGTGGTCAGCACGCAGGCTGCTTTTCGAGAGCATGGCGGCTGGATGGCGGGTCGACTGTCCGGACCGGTCTGGTCAGTTCCTATCGAAAACACCTCGCCAATCACCCTCGAGGGGCCATGTAAGTTGTTCGGCAATCTCGTCATGCGCTTCGTATGCAACCAGGACGTCTTCGATACTTGCACCCAGGACTTCGATATCGATCATGGACAGGGTCTTGCGGGTTCAACTGGTCGTCGAATGCCTGTACAGGAACGCGGTCGTCGGAATTCAGGTCGAGAAACTCGATATTGAAGTCGTCGGCCAGGGCCCTGTAGCCGTAACTGTCGAAACCCGAATCAGGGGTGCCGACTGCAGGACCGACGGCGATGACGAACTCGCTGACTCCCTTTTGCGACAGGTATTCAAGAGTGGCCCGCGTCGCGTCGACATGTGTCGCAGCCAGCTGCTTTCTCGTAGTAACGAAGTTCGGTTTGACCATGACCGCACGGTCGGGGATGCTGACTTCGCCATCGATCAGGCGAAGCGATTCCGTCACGCCCTCAAATCGGTTTGCCGAACCGACGATACTGACCTTGATCATCGCGTACTTCCAATTTCTCAGGTCCTGACCGGATCGAGAAATCACCTGAACATCTCGGGATGATAACCGACATTCCGTCGATATTTTCCTGGATTTATGGAAATCCTGGCACCCGAACCATGGCACCTGAACCAAAAAGAGTTTTTGGCCGATGCAGGTTCCAGTGCGACACCACCGGTTCGACTGCAATTTGCGGTGTGGTTATATGCCCGCGATCGGCCGTCTGGTATTGCCTTACCCAGCCGGAGTCGGGGCAGCAGGGCCGAGCGAGAAATTTTTCGTCGCCATTGCGGCAATGTAGTCGCCAATGACCAGCGATGACGTGGCACCTGGCGACGGCGCGTTCAGGACATGTATTGCGCCACTCGACTCCTCAATTCTGAAGTCGTCGACCAGGTTCCCCGCTCGATCGACGGCCTGGGCGCGCACCCCCGAGCCAGTGCCGCCGAGGTCGCTCCGTGTCAGTTCCGGCACGAGTTGCTGAAGGCTGTTTAAGAACACGCTCTTACGCAACGACCGGTTGATTTCCCACACGCCGGTCTTCCATTCCCTGATCCCCATCTTCCAGAATCCCGGGAACGTAATCGTGCGAAGGAAATCGCTAAGAGAAAAATCGCGTTTGCGGTAACCCTCGCGCTTTGTGGCGAGCACAGCGTTTGGACCGGCTTCAACCCAGCCCTTCATCGTCCGGGTCAGGTGCACCCCAAGGAACGGAAATGCCGGGTCGGGAACAGGATAGATAAGGCCCTTGACGAGGTACTCGCTCTCCTTGCGGAGCTTGTAGTACTCGCCTCGGAAAGGAATGATCCTGAGACCGGTGTTGACCCCCATGGTTTCCGCCACAAGATCGGAATGAAGTCCCGCACAGTTGATGACGCTGGCAGTTTCGTAATCGCCCGAAGTCGTGTTGAGCACGGTCGTTCCCGAAACCACTTTTGAGCCATTGAGTTCGGTGTTGAAGAAAATCTCGCCGCCGGCCGCCCTGACCCTGTCAGCATATGCAGCCGTTACGTTTCGGTAATCGACAATTCCGGTGCCGGGGGCGTGAAGTGCCTTACGCGCGACGACATGGGGTTCGATATCGGCGATTTCGTCCTGATCGACGAGACGCAACCCTTCGACCTGATTGGCAGTCCCTCGCTCCTTGAGAGTTTGCAGCCGTTTTTCGCCAGCTGCGTCATTGGCTACGACCAGCTTTCCGCAGGTCCAGACGGGGATCTCGTTCTCTTCGCAGAACCGGGTCATCGAAGCCCGGCCTGTTACGCAGAATTCGGCCTTGAATGATCCCGGTTTATAGTAGATCCCGGAGTGGATTACGCCGGAATTGTGACCACTCTGTTGTGTGCCTTCCTTTTCGTCTTTCTCTACGACGGCCAGCTTGAGGCGCGGGTGCATTTCCAGCAACTTCATTGCCGTTGATAGCCCGATAATTCCGGCCCCGATCACTATCACGTCGTATTTATTTGAACGCACCAGGTTCTGTCTCGCGTATTGGTTCAGCCCATAGAGCAAAAATATCACAGCCGGAATCGCCCGCAACCGCCAGAAGTCACACGCATTCGCCTGTAATCACACCTGTAATCACAGCGGTTGCCGTATTTGTCGTTCAATCGCAACGGAAATCTGGTAGCTTCGTGTGATGTCTGTAACTCCATCCATTCAGGCCCGACCCGAACGTGTAACGCTGTTCGCAACGTGCATGGTCGACCAGCTGGCCCCCGGCGTCGGCGAAAGCACGGTCGATGTGCTCGAGTACCTGGGTTTGCAGGTCGATTTCCCCAGCGAGCAGACATGCTGTGGTCAGCCCGCATTCAACAGCGGGTTCAGGTCCGAAGCGCTGCCTGTTGCAAGGCGGTTCGTCGAACTGTTCGAGCAGGTCGACGGACCTATCGTGGTGCCCTCTGGATCTTGCGCCGCGATGGTCCGCAACTATTACCGGGAGCTTTTTCGCGACGATGCCGACCTTGTCCAACGCGCCGAGCGGGTGGGGGAGAGACTGTATGAATTCACCGAGTTCATCGACCGGTTTTTCGGTACCAACGCCATCGGGGGCCGTCTGAGCGATTCGGCGACGTATCACAAGTGCTGCCACATGCTGCGAGAACTCGGGATAGACAATCCACCGCTGGAGCTGCTCGGGAATGTCGATGGCCTGGAAATGATGCCAATGGAACGAGCCGACGTATGCTGCGGGTTCGGTGGCGCGTTTTCAGTGAAAATGCCCGATATTTCTTCTGCCATCCTCGATGAAAAACTCGACAATATCGAGGCGACTGGCGCAATTACAGTGGTTGCGGCCGATACCGGGTGCATTTACCAGATGCAGGGAGGTCTCCGCCGGCGGGGGTCGTCGGTGCAGGTCGTGCACATTGCCGAGATACTGGCGAAATCCATTAGTGGATCTGGCCGAGATCCTGTGCGACCGGGACATCGACCAGAATGAAACCCGAAACGAAACAGTTCAGGTCGAAGGCCGCTCAAACCCTGGCCAACAAGTCAGTCCTGCAGTCCCTGGATCACGTGTACACCGGATTTCACGAGGGCCGACTGAGCGCCGCTGCCGATACGCCCAACTGGGAGGAGCTCCGCACAAAGGGCAAGGCGATCAAGGACCACACGATCGCACACCTCGACTACTACCTCGGATTACTGGCCGACAACGTCGAGAAAAGCGGCGGGCATGTTTTCTTCGCGAACGATGCAGAAGAGGCCCGGCTGCACATCGTCAAACTGGCCCGCGCACGCGATGTGAAAACGGTCATCAAGTCCAAGTCGATGGTCTCAGAAGAAATGGCCCTTGCAGACGCCCTGATCGGACAGGGCATAGAGGCCGTGGAGACCGATCTGGGCGAGTACATCATTCAGCTGGCAGGCGAAACTCCGTACCACCTGATTGCCCCCGCAATCCACAAGTCGCGCAAGGAAGTCGCGGCGCTACTGAACGATGATTTCTCGGAGGGCGATCCTGTCCCGGACCCTACCGAGTTGACGATGTCGGCCCGGGCCAAGCTCAGAGGGGTGTTCGAACGGGCCGACATGTCGGTCACAGGCGTGAACTTCGCGATCGCCGAGTCAGGGTCGATCGCACTTGTGACGAACGAAGGCAACGGCCGGATGTCGACATCGGTCCCACGTATCCACGTTGCGGTCATGGGGATGGAGAAGATCATCCCTTCTATCCAGGACCTCAGCACGATGCTCCGCATTCTCATTCGCTCGGCCACAGGCCAGAGAATTACGGCCTACATAACGATGATTAACGGCCCCAGAAAACCCGAGGAAGAGGAAGGCCCTGAAGAATTTCACCTGGTGATAATGAACAACGGGCGGGACAAGCTGCTGGCCGACCCGCAAATGCGCGAGTCGCTCAACTGCATAAGGTGCGGCGCATGTTTGAATGCGTGCCCCGTCTATCGAAAGGTCGGCGGCCACGCCTACGGGTGGGTATATCCGGGCCCGATCGGGGCGATAGTGTCGCCGGTAATGACCGGCCTCAAAGACGCGCACGACCTGCCCAACGCGTCGTCGTTATGCGGGGCGTGCCACGAGGTGTGTCCTGTAAAAATCAATATTCCACGGATGCTGCTGGAACTGCGCTGGCGAACGGCAGAGGGCAAGGTCGACCCGGATGATCGGGCATCTTCGGTGAAAGAACGTGTCATCTGGAAAGCGTGGCGCATGGGGATGATGGGGCGCCGACGGTTCGATCTGGGCGCTCGATTATCGCGGCTGCTGATGCGGCCAATATCGAAGCGTGGCTGGATCAGGAAAGCTCCTCCGCCAATTTCTGGATGGACCTCGACCCGCGACTTCCCGCTGGTGGCCTCGAAGTCGTTGAAAGAGCGGCTCGCCGCCCGCGAGAAACACGGGCGTGCAAAACCCGGTCAAACAAATCGAGACCGGCCATGACCGACCGTGCAAAGTTCATTTCGGGGGTAACAGCATCTCTCGGTCATTCGGAAGTGCAAACGCCGTCGCCCGACTCTGCCACTGCGATATTCGAAAGTGACGAGACCGCAAAACTCAAAGCCGATCAGGCCATGGCGGTTGCAACCGGCCGGTCGGTTGAACTTATCGAGCAGATGGCCGAATCGGCGACGGCCGCCGGCTGGCATGTCCACCGTGTCGCCAACCCTGAGGACGCCGCAGAACTGATCGCCGACATATGCCAGAAGCACGACGCCCGAAGTGTGTTGCGGTCGGCGCACGACGTGCTGACTGACATTCCGCTGGATGTTGCGATCAGGGATACCGGGGCGAGCATTGGCGTGGCCGAGTCGACGCACTCGACCGGCTCAGCTGGCAGTGCTGACCAATCTGAACGAGAAAAAGCCAAAAAAGCCGTGTTCAGTGCAGATGTCGGGATCACCGGGGTCGACTACGCGATAGCCGAGACCGGCACGGTCGTCCTCCACCCCCGCAAAGGCCTGTCGCGACTGGTCTCTCTGGCTCCACCCATACACATTGCCGTACTCCGCCCTGGCGAGGTGCTCGAATCGCTCGATGAGCTGTTTGCAGTGGAACGGGACGACTTTCTATCGGGCAAGTTGTCGGGTTCGTTGAACCTGATCTCGGGGCCAAGTAAAACGGGCGACATTGAGGGCACGATCGTGACCGGAATTCACGGCCCGCTCGAAGTACACCTTCTAATTCTGGATCGCTCTTGACCTACGCCCGCGTATGTTGCCCACGGCCTTCGTCTGCCTGTACACGAAAACCTTGCTGCTTCCTGTCATTGCGAGGAGTCCGACGACCCGTTCGACGAACTCAGGGCGGGCTGTGGCAATCACCTAATTGAGCAAACCGCTCCGGCATCAGGCTTGGGCCTTCTTCAGCAGGATACGAACTCGCACTGAGGTCCCTCCACAGGGAGGCTGTCTCATAACTCCCTCTCCATGCAGGGAGAGGGTTGGGGTGAGGGGGAATGTTGTTCAGCAGGAAATAATCGTTCGTTTGCGCCTACTCCGTTGTCGACAGCGTTCCCCCTCAACCTAACCTTCTCCCCGTGGGAGAAGGAATTGATCACGCCATCGACACTTATGAGACGGTCTCCAGGGGTTGGGAAATCAGGTGCGCGCGGCTGGATCCTCCGTAGAGAT
>JADFLG010000119.1 GCA_022564545.1 Chloroflexota bacterium
GGGGGTGGCGTTTAGGGCTTTGCCAGGTCGCTTGCCGGGCAGGCGGTGGGCCTCACACAGTCGCAGAAAACGCTGTCGGTCTCATTGCTCCAGCGTCGTCTGCGGATCGGGTACCCGCGTGCAGCCCGGCTGATGGACGAGCTGGAAGACGCGGGCGTCGTGGGCGCGGGTGAACCCGGCAAGCCGAGGCCTGTGCTTTAGCTGTTAGCGCCGGGCGTGCCGTGGCCGCACCCGGGCGCGCAGGAAGCTCCAGCGGGGCACACCAGGGCGCCTGGCGCCGGGCTGGAGGCAGGACGCGGGAGGTTGCTGGCAGGTAACAGGGAACCTCGCCAGGGTCAATGTGTGCAACAAACGCGTTACAGCCGGTCGTCTTCCCGACCCCCGCTAATGTACCGCGGGGCAGAACCGCGCCGCTGTGCCCCGAGGTGCCCGAACTGTCGGACGGGCCGCTCGATGAGAAGTGAGGGTAGAGCCCGAATCTTTTCGAATGCGTTTCCTGGACGAGTGGGAAAAGGGAACGTCTTCACCGGAGGAGGAACCTGGATGATTCTGATCCACCACTTTCGTGGGGACAACGCAAAGATCACCGCACGAGCGTTTCCGCTCGAAGCGCGTTGAACGTCCGGTAACTGCCGCCGGGTCGGACCCGGACGGACTGACTCAGTGGCATCTGCAACGCCCCCTCCGGTGATAACATGCTCGTCCGCTTGCGGTTTCCTGAACTAAAGTGCGCGATGACATCCCTGATGGCAATCGGACCCTGGTCCGGGATCGCGGCCTGTGGTGCGATAGCCGTTACATACACCGTCCTGTCCGTCGTAACACCCGGATATGACGCGACTGGCGAGACCATCAGCCAGTTGATGAGCGAGGACGCCAGGTACTCGGCGCTCGCCCGAGCCGGTCTTGCGGCCTACTGCGTCTTGCTTGTCCCTTTTGCGGTGCTTGCCACGAGCCTTTTCCGAGCGCGACAGCCCTTAGCGCTCCTCAGGACGATTGCATTATGGACGCACATACTTGCGGGTCTTGCGGCCGCGGGCTTTCAAAACGACTCCCCCGAAGAGATCATCTCGGGCATCACGGCGAACAACATCCATGACGGTTCGGGCCAGGTCCTGTTCGCCGCCGCATTCCTGGCTGTCACAGCAACCGCAGTGACCGCGCACAGACCGGAATCCCGGAGTATTGCGCGGACTTCCATGGTTGTTGCCGTAGTCATGGCGCTGACGGGATTGGGGGTAGTCTTCGACATCCCACCCGCATTCACCGGGGTCGAAGAGCGTATCGGACTCGCTGCGTTCCTGATCTGGGTCGCAATCATCTCGCGGTATGCTGTGCGGCTCGGCCGCTCACGCCCCCAGGTGTCCCGATAGCAATCGGGACACGCCCGGCGATAAAGCAAAGACCGGTGGCAGGTCACCATGCCTTCTGACTCGCGGGTGATGGGCTTAGAATGGATGGAGGCAGGTTTCCGTCGTTGTTAGACACGTCCGGGCCTGCCCCCGTCAGGAGTCGAACGCACCACCGTGGCAGATGTAACTCCACTATTTCCAGAAGAGCAGCCGAAAGATGGGCGCGCACCGGATGCGCCGCCCGCAGACATGCTGCCGGAAGAGCTCGCGCCAATCGACCTCGAGGGTCCGCGCCAGGTCTGCCTCGCCTGTGGCGCCGATCTTTCAGGGTCGACAAAGTACCGGCGTTTGCGGGTGTGTCCGACCTGCGGGTACCACTACGCGATCTCGGCCCGCCGACGGATTGCGGCGATAGCTGATGAAGGCAGCTTCAAAGAGACCAGCCGGTGGATCCAATCCCTTGACCCGCTTGAGTTCTCCCCTCGAATCTCGTACCGCGTGCGGCTTCTGCAGAACCAGACCCGCACGGGACTGTCTGAAGCGGCGGTCACCGGGACGTGTTCGATCGGGGGCACACCAGTTGTAATCGTGGTGCTCGACTCGAGCTTTCTCGGCGGTTCGATGGGCGTGGTCGTTGGCGAAAAGGTCACCCTGGCGCTGGAACTTGCCACCCGGAAGAAGATGCCCTGCGTGGCAATGGTCACATCCGGGGGCGCCCGCATCCAGGAGGGAGTGCTTTCGCTGATGCAGATGGCGAAGACGACGCTCGCCACGCGCACACTCCACGACAGGGGACAGGCCTTCATCGTTGTGCTCAGCAATCCCTCAACGGGCCAGGTGCTCGGCAGCTTCGCGTCGATGGCCGACATCATCTTTTCTGAGCCGGGCGCCCACATCGGGTTCGCTCCGCTTGGCGACCTGCGCGAGGTAGATGGCAAGCGGGTCGATGCCGAACACACCGCCGAGGCATACCTCGAACGGGGACACGTCGACACGATTGTCGAGCGGGAACACCTGAAGCACGAGATCGCTTCGGTCCTCGATTTGATTTCACCAGAATTTCGCCTGACATCATCCCGCCGTAACAGATCGGACAATCCGGCAATACGACCGCGCGAGGCGTGGGAGATGGTCAAGCTGGCCCGGCGTCCCGACAGGCCGCGGTCGCGTTTCTACATCGACAACGTATTTGCCAACTTCTTTGAGCTTCACGGCGACCGTGTTTATACCGACGACCCCTCTGTGATTATCGGCCTGGCACGTGTCGGCGGTCAGAGCGTCATGGTCATCGCACAGGAGAAGTCTTCGTCTTCAGACGAACAGAACGGCGGCGCGGCGGCGCGGCAGGGCGAAATAACGCCGGGCGGGTTCCGCAAAGCACGGCGCGGGGTGATTCTTGCAGAAACGTTCAAGCTGCCGGTCGTCACGATAGTCGACTCACCCGGACCCCGGCTTGGGATCGATATGGAGCAGCGGGGACTGGCGAGCGCCATTGCCAGGATGATCGACCAGATGGGCCGCGCAAAGGTCCCGACTCTATCGGTGCTTATTGGTGAAGGCGGTTCCGAAGCGGCGCTGGCCTTTGGCCTCGCCGACCGCGTCCTGATGCTGGAAAACGCCATTTACACGCCCATTGCGCCTGAACGCGGGGCACAGACCGAAATGAGCGACCCAGGCAAGGCGTCTGAGATCGCCCGTGCGCTCAAGCTGACGTCCGTCGACTGCATCGAGATGGGAATTGTTGACGACATCGTGCCCGAGCCCGAACAGGGCGCACACGCCTCGCCCGATGAAGCGGCAAGATTGCTCAAACGTGTGCTGATGCGTGAATTGTCAGTGCTCACAGGCACGAATACGAAAACCCTCGTCCGCCGGCGACAGAAAAAGTTCCGAAAAGTCGGAGAGTATGGAAGTCGGTTCCGGTTGGCGTTGCGACGCGAGACGAAGGCATGGCAGGTGGGCCTGGCAGCTGGCGTACGGGCTTTCCGCCAGGCTGGTGAGGGCGACAGCGGCCCACAGTTCGTGGACGACGAAGAAGATATTGCTGACGACGAGATCGGGGTTGACGACGACCCGCGGACCGACGCCGACGCAACGTAGAAACCATCCCAAAAGCCGTTGACAGGCAAAGGGGTCAGGTTGAGCCACCCCCTCACCCCAAATTACATCTCCGGGTCGCAGAGGAGACGGGCTGCTGAGATAGTTTGTCAGGCCCGGTCAGGGCTCGTTTTCGCCCGGTCGATCAGCGAACAGACCAGTTCGGGCGGGGTTAGTTTCACGACAAGGGCCAGCCCTCCAACAACGATTCCAACGTCGTCAAGATAACCCAGCACGGGTACAAAATCTGGGATGAGATCGAAGGGGTTTATCAGGTACGCTGCGACCAGGAACGGAATCAGCTTCACGACCAGGGGAACCCGTTTGTCGGTCACGATAAATCGGAAGAACCGGATTTTCTCGCGAATGCCGAGCGCCAGCACGGAAGCGTACGGCTCTTTTGATCGGAGCCGTTTTACCACCCACAGGACCGCCAACAGAGTGACAATTGCCGCTGCCGCTGCAAGCAACAACCATAAGTACCAGGTCATGCAGATTTCTCCCGGGGATTGCGGTCTGTCAACTGGGGCCCGATTCTGCCAACCGGGGAATTTCCGATAAAAAATACTTGCTGGACCGCAACCCGGGGCCAGCACTCGTACGTTTGCGGAGCGCGAAAGGAGGGAGCGGCGTTTGACGATTTCGCACAGCGTCCTACAATTGGGCGACATTATAATGGGGAGCTCGGGTAGTCCGGGCTGAGAGGGTGGCACCGACGAAAACGTCATCGCCGCCGACCCATACACCTGATCCGGATAATGCCGGCGTAGGAAGCAGCAGCAAACCGCCTCCCGACCGCCATTACGGGACAGGCGGTTTTTTTGTGCTTTATGGCACGTACATGACACGGAGCGGTTTCGTATGGGCGATCAACTTACTATTGCAGGCAAGACGTTCAGTTCTCGTCTTATGACAGGGACCGGCAAGCACCGTTCCGTAGAAGACTTGATGGCGGCAGTCGAAAAGTCTGAAACGGAAATCATCACGGTCGCGATCCGACGCCTGAACCTCGACGACCCGAACGAAAAGACCGTTCTCGACCACCTTGATTGGGACAAGTACCAGATCCTACCCAACACAGCCGGGTCGAAAACCGCTGCCGAGGCGGTTTTCACGGCCCAGCTTGCCAGGGAAGTGACGGGCTCGGACTGGATCAAGATCGAGGTCATCCCGGATCCAAAATACCTCCTTCCCGATCCGATCGGAACTCTTGAAGCTGCTGAACTGTTGATCAAGGACGGCTTTGTCTGCCTGCCGTACATCGGAGCGGACCCGGTGCTTGCCAAGCGGCTGGAGGACCTCGGTTGCGCGACGATCATGCCACTCGGCTCCCCCATCGGCTCGGGTCGTGGCGTGCTGACCGCAGAGGAAATTTCAATCATCATCGAACAGTCGAGCGTTCCAGTTGTGGTCGATGCCGGTCTTGGCGTTCCTTCGGACGCGTCACTTGTGATGGAGATGGGTGCCGACTGTGTGCTTGTGAACACGGCGATTGCGCAGGCGGAAAACCCGGGCCTGATGGGCGAGGCTTTCAAGCTCGGGGTCGAGGCGGGGCGCATGGCATACCTCGCGGGCCGCATCCCGGTCGCCGAACAGGCTGCCGCGAGCAGCCCACCAGAAGGCATACCGGGCGTGCCGGTCGCATCTGCTTCGGGCTAGTGACCGCCCTACTCCATGCCCAAACGCTGGCGCTCGTCACTGATCTTGAACTGATACCCGGTTGGGACGAGTTGACGGAGCGCGTCAGGGCAGCCGTTCGTGGTGGGGTCGACCTGGTGCAGGTGAGGGCCAAAACCCTGAGCACGCAGGAACAAAAAGAGCTGGCGTCGTTGCTCGTGAGTGCTGTCGGAGCTCATGCCCGGGTCGTGGTCAACGGTGATCCTGAAGTGGCGAAGACAAGTGGCGCGGATGGAGTCCACCTGCCGGAGAGTGGCGCCGGGGCTTCCATTTCCCGGGCGCGGGCGCTGCTTGGTCCTGATGCCCTGATCGGCAAATCGGTCCATTCGGTGCAGGCGGCGGTCGCGGCTGCAAGCGAGGGTGCCGCCTACATTATCTTCGGCACCGTTTTTCCCACCCGTTCTCATGCGGGTGGGCCGGCCAGCGGGACCACGGGCATTGCCGGTGCTGCGAACGCTGTATCGGTCCCGGTTATCGGCATCGGCGGGATCACGGCCCAGAACTGCAAAAGTGTGATCGATGCCGGAGCGGCGGGCGTAGCGGTGATCGGTGCGATAATTGGCGAGTACGATTCGTACCGCGCGACGCGTGCGTTGCACAGCGCAATGACGGGCGGCAAATCGCACGCCCCAGATGCCCACGCCAGCGGTGTTCACGTTGGGTCTACTTACGCGGGAGGCGCTACGCGCGAATGATTGAGATCACCGTAAATGGAAATGCGTCAGAACTCGATCAGCCGATGAGCATCACCGCGTTTCTCGAAATGAGAGGTTTTGGTGGTCGCTCCGTAGCCGTCGCTATCAACTCGGTGGTCGTCCGCCGCACCGAATTCGACGGCACATTCATCGATGAGGGCGATGTCGTCGAGATAGTTCGACCTGTTGGTGGCGGCCTGTAGTTGGCGGCCGTTAATCCACGCCGATTATCGTCAGAAAATCACCATCACGTTTACCCTCCCCAAGCCCAGGTCTGAAGAAATGCGCGCTCCGGCCGTTTTTCCGGGGCGTCAGCCGGCGCGGTCAGCCCAGATCGCGGCGATTACGGTAGGCGGCGGTGCGCTTTTTCTCGCGGCGCTGGATTTTTCGATCAATGTGAACCTGCCCAGGTTCAGGGCCGATCTCGGCGAAACGCTGGTCAGCGTCCAGCTGATCATCATCATGTACCACGGTGCGCGCGGCGGCGCCGGCTTCATCGCAGGTGGCGTTGCCGACAGGTTTGGGATCAAGTGGCCATTAGCTGCGGGGATCGTGCTGTACACAGCCGCCGTGGGCCTGATCTCGCTCCAGGACTCGCTTGCGCCAATCGTGGCCCTGCGAATCCCACAGGGCATCGGAGTCGCAATCCTATTCACCCTGAGCCCTGCCCTGGTGGCAAGGGCGTTCGGCCCAGCGCGGCGTGGGGCGGCCCTGGGGGTGACCCTGGCAGCAATCGGGGCCGGTGCTTTCGCCGGCACGCTGGGCGGGGGATACCTGGGGCAGGAGTTCGGGTGGCCGGCGATATTCTGGGCCCGAATCCCGATGGGTGCGGCCCTGCTGGCGGCTACAGTTTTCTTCCTCAACGGCAAACTTGCAAGCGCCGTCCCCGGCAACAAGAGAGGACGTTTCGACCTGCCCGGTTCGGTCGTTCTGTTTGCGACGCTGTTCATTCTCATCCTGGCAATGTCGTTTGCTCGAGTTGACGGGTGGCTGGCCCCGCTTCCGTTATTTCTGTTTGCGCTGGCTGTGGTCCTGGGAGTCGTTTTTGCGGGGGGCAAGAGGAGCGGCAGGTTTACTATCTTACCGGCGGGTCTCACCGCGTTCAGCGGGTTTAAACCGGGTACGAGTTCGCACCTGCTCCTCACGCTCGCTTCGTTCGTGATGTGGTTTCTATTCCCTTTCTACGTTGCAGATGTGATGGGACGCAGCGGACTGACGCTGGGAGCCCTCCTGGCGCTAATGGCTGCAACCAACTTTGCCGGGTCGGCGATTGCCGGCTGGCTGGCTGACCGTATTGGGGACAGGCGAATTACGTTCGTGGGAGCCGCCATGACCGCGGCCGGCCTGGTGCTGGCGGGCACAGCGGGCAGTTCACCCACGATGGGCGCTGTCGTTTTCGCGACGGTCGTACTCGGGTTCGGCTTCGGAATTCACCAGGCGGCAGTGTATGCCCTGACCCTGCGCGGCGCCCCGAGCGAGCATGCCGGTGCCGCTTCTGCGGCACTCTCGGTGTCGCAAACCATTGGCACGGTCCTTTCGATTGCGCTGATGACTACACTGCTCAACTGGCAACAATCCACCAACGGCGGGTCGTTCGTCGAGGCGTACAGGTTTTCGTACATCGCAGCGGCTGGCATTGCCGTTTTAGCGGGGGTAGTCGTGCTCAAAAACCCCGTAAACAGGTCTTGATGCGTTGACACGGGTCGATTAACCCGTTGAGCCGATAAAACTTGCGTCGCCCCCGAAGGAAACCACATGTTATCCTTCCGCCACATTGAACATAATGGTTCATCCATTCGTCACCCGAAACGGCGGGTGTTGAACTGAACCACCATTATCCAGTGCGTATATTCGCGCCCTGTTTGCGGGGAACCTAGATGTCGATCCGGAATCGCTTGATTCTTGTACTGGCCGGTACATTTATTTTGACCGTTGTCATGGTTGCTTGCGGCGGTCCAACGACCACTGATATCGTTCAGACTTCGACGGCGCTCAACAAGGTCGAGAACGCCACGGCAACGGCCGAGATTGTTCTTACGGCAGGCGGCAACCCTGATGAAGTGGAAGTGGAAATAGGGACGGGCAGCGCGGCAGAAAGGCAGAATATCTTAGCTGCCGAAACCGCCACGGCGCTGGCCGAACAGGGAATCATTTCGGAAGGTGTGGGTTCGGGCGGCGAAACGAAACAGGGAGCTGCGTTTGACGTTGATGTCCCGGACGGCCCGGCGGAGAGCGGCTTGATTGTCGTCGATATTCTGCTGCGCGGCGCTGCGGGGATTGTGTTCGACCCTGACATCGTGAAAATCACGGTGGGCTCGACCGTGAAATGGACCAATTCCCGGCGTTCGGCGAGCAGTACGGTCGCTGATCCCGGACAGGACGATTACTGGGCTTCTGACTCGTTTTCTAAAGGGACGTTCGACAAGGAGCCAGGGAGCTTCGAGTACACGTTCAACATTCCCGGATGTTTTACATACAAATCGCTGTTCTCCGGCGATACGGGGGCCGGTGCAATCTGCGTGGTCGAAGAGTAAGACGCACTGGTTCTGATCTCGTTGGGCCGCCGTAACCGGGCGGCCTTCTCGCGCCGGGCTTCGTTGGACCCCAGGTGGCAGAAGAATCGCCATAAATTCGTGGCGGTCAGAGCCGGGATGGGCATGTTGTTGGCAGGTCTGGCGCCGGCTGATGCGGCAGGCTCCTTCAGGTCGTCAATTGAACCAACCGTGCCGGACAGCGTGTTTTGAGATAATTTCTAAGAATGACCACAGAGGATTCTAACTCCGAGTCCTCGATCAAACCGCCACCCGACCCGGCGTTGGGCATGAGAAGTAGGTCAATGACCGCGAGGAAACGGTGAGGGAGACGGTGGCGGTGGCGTGCTTGGTCGCCGCTGCAATCTGCCCTCCCTCGGTCCTCGTTAGCTCCGGGCGTGATCGGATCACTTTGTCGCTCGCTGCA
>JADFLG010000120.1 GCA_022564545.1 Chloroflexota bacterium
GTCCTGTTCTTTTTCGCGAAGGTCTTGTTTGGGGTTGACCAGATCATCGGGTTATCGGCAACGCTGTGGATGATAGTTGTGCTGGCGCTTATTCCCTACACGTGGTTCGGGGCCACAGTCGGGGCGCTGGGCAGCTACCTGGTTCGCCGAAACCAGTCGGATGAGCCTGTTTAGCCTGGCCGGTCGGCCGCTTCAGGTCCGATTTGTTGAATTCACCGCGGCGAAATCGACCGATTACAGCGAAGTCGCAAGGTCGCGGGTCGCCTCGTGTGCCGAACGCATCCGCTGGCGCACCACCTTTGGATGGGGGACGACAACGATTGGCCCGGTCGTGTCTCGGGCCAGCTGGTCGGCTCCGCTGCCAAAGACTGACCTGCTTAACCCCGAGCGCATTTTCGAGCCGGCCACTATCCATGATCCCGGGTTGGCGACCTGCAGCGAGAGGACGCGCTCAACCAGATTGCCTTCAGCGCGTTCGATTTCTGCATCGACGCCGTCGTCGAGGAAATTGTCATGCAGTTCCTGTTCGACGGCCTTGCCCGAAATCGGACCGGACCGCGCGGCAGGCAGCACTAACCTGATAGTGGAACGGCTGGCTCCTGCCAGTGCGCTGGCGATGGGTAACGCGGAATCGACCGTTCCACGACCGCAGGGAACTATCAAGAATTCCGGGGCACGTGGTGGAACGCCGTTTAGATTGACATTGTGCGGACTGACGATAAGCAGGGGCACCGCGGTCATTTTCCACAGTTGGTCCAGCAACCCGGGAGAGAACAGCCGCCGCGATCTGGAACGCGGAACTGCGGCAACCGCGACAATTCCGAACGAACTGGTCGCAGATCGTGATGTGATCATCGATGCTACGTGGCCCGTTGCGATGCCCCAGCGGGACTTCACGCCATGTGGCCCGAGCCTGCTGACAACCTCTTCGAGGTAGGCTGCTGCCAGTGCGGTCCCGCGATCATGCGGCGCGTCGGGGTAGTGCACCTGTCCCGGTCTCGCCCCCCTTGCCGGGTGAGTTGAGGGAAGGCTGTGGAACAGCGTTATTTCGCCCGAGAACCAGTCTGCGATCATCGAGGCGAACGGCAGGATTTGCTCTGACCTGTGAGCACCGTCAAGCGGGACCAGGATCCGGTCTAAATTCAGCGCGCTGCCACGCCCGACCGCCTGGCGCCGGACCTCGTCCGGAGTCTTTGCGTTCGGTTCTAATTGGTGGTCTGATTGCTTCGTCATCGTGTGCCTGCTAAAGCGAGTTTATCGCTTTCATGAACAATGCAAGCCGATTGGCCTGTTCGCCGATTTCGATGTTTTCACCTTCGGCGTGGGGGTTTTGGCCCTTCGACCCGAGACCATCTGCCGAAGGAACACCCATTGCCGCCGTAAGGTTGGCATCACTTCCACCGCCGGTCGATTCCTCGGTCAACTCGAATCCGATCTCGTGTGACCATTCGATCAGGGTCGCCGCGAGCTTCGCCAGTTCGGGTGTTCGTGGCATGGGCGGGCGGTGGAACCCCCCTTCGATTTTGAGCGAGGTGCCTTCAATGCCGGCTCTAAGCGAACGTATCTGCGCCTCGAGCTGCTGCGCCTGGGCGACGGTCCGCACCCGGACGTCGATCGTAGCCTCGGCGTAGGCCGGAATGGTGTTTCGCGCAGTACCGCCCGAGATAAGGCCGGTGTTCACCGTGATGCCGTTCGGCCAGTCGTTCATCGCCTGTAGATCGATGACCTTTTGTGAGAGTTCGTGAATCGCAGACGCTCCACGCTCGGGGAAGGCACCTGCATGACTGGCTTTTCCTTCAACGGATATCCGGAACTCACCCAGTCCCTTGCGCTGTGTCTTGAGTGCCCCTGCACCGGCCTGTCCCGGCTCCATGATAAGGGCGTAGGCCGCGCCCGTGGCAAGACTCTCGACCAGGGGCCTCGACGATGGGCTGCCGACCTCTTCGTCGGTGTTGAACAGGACTTTTATCTGTCGGTCGGGCCACAGCCCGTTTGATTGAAGTAACCGGAGACCGACGATTGTCGTGGCTATTCCGGCCTTCATGTCGAGCACTCCGGGGCCGTACATCCGCCCGTCTCGTTCACGGTAACCCATCCGCGCGAGAGTGCCCGTGGGCCAGACGGTGTCGAGGTGCCCGACTATGAAGGCATGCCGCTTGTCCGAACTACTTTCTCCGCCGGCCCACGTTGCCGATACATGGTCGCCATATTTCTGTTCCGGGTGAATTGTCACTTCGGCGCCCTGAGATCTGACCAGATCGGCGACCAGCGTAGAGATACGGTCGTTTGCGGCCTTATCGCTGGTTGGCGTTTCGATCAGGACGAGTTTTTCGATGAGATCGAACAGTTCGGTTTCGTGGGCCCTGGCGAGGGCCAGGAAATCGTTCAATATGAGGTCCTCGGCGACGGGAACGGGGCTTCTGCGTTTCTAAGTTGCGAGGATTGTAGGTGCCCGGTTACCGTGTGCGCGGCAGAACTCAGCCCGTTGCGTCCTTTGCAACAGATTGATCGAGCGCTTCGATAAGCTCTGGCTTCGGAGCGAAGTTCTCGAAGCGGTGTGTCACGATGCCATCCGAATCGACGATGAAGGTCCACTCTTGCGATACAAGGCCCCATTCTTCGAGTAAAGGCGACAGCATGGCTTTGTCCAGATCGCCCTGGATTTCCCGCGGGTTCGAATAAAGGTCGACGTGCACAAAGTCGACGCGGTCGCCGTACTCTTCGCGCAGTTCAGTGGCAACCTCGACCTGTGGGCCGCAAACGGCGTTCGTACAAAAAGCAGGGCTGGCAAACACGATGAGCAGCGGGCGGTCGCGCTCGAGGGCTTCCGAGATCGAGTACCGGTACAACTCCGGGTCTCGGTGGCTTCCGGTCGTAAGATCGGCGATGTTGCCAACACTGGCGAGGGTACGGCTGTTGCTTGAAGGCGCCTTTTGCCCGACGGTGACCGACATTGCCGATTCAGCGACATGGAACCTCACCTCGAAGGGCGCGGTTGAACCGTCGGGCCGCGGGATCTCGGCCGATACGGACCACAACCCGGCGTGCTCAAAATCGAACACGGTTGAGTGAATACCTCGCGTTCCGAACGGGAACTCGTAAAAGCGCGCCGACTCCGACTGGGAAAGTGACGAGTCTGGCTCGGAGTCGTACCCGTTCGGGAAGAAGTTCGATGTCAACCTGACTATCGGAAACTTGATCAGCCCGCTGTCGTCGCTCAGCACGATGCCGAAGCGCTGCGTTCCGACGCCGAGGTCCGGGGTCGCAAGCACCAGATCGATCTCTTCGGAGATTGCCGTCCACTTGGGCTCGGGGGTTGCGAATGCTGCCCTGCCAGAAGTTTGCGTCCCGGCAGAATTCGGCGCCCCGCCAGATGTTGTGATCGGCGCTAACTCCGACTCTGGCGCGCTTCCGCTCGTGGGGCCGTCCGAGCCGCACGCGATCACCACAAGGCTGGTCAGGCCAACAGTGACAGCCAGCAGTCCGCGGCGCAACCGTTTAGCCCGGTTGACCTGCACTAGATGCCCCCGTCGTTGACGCCAAACGTGAAGGCAAAAATTGCAAAGTTATCGGAATTCGATGCCAGTTTAACGATGTACTCGCCAAATTCCGGGACTTCTAAAAACGCGTACAGCTTGGCCTCATCCACGGTGAAATAAGATCGGCCCTGATCGTCGAACAATATGTCGATTCCAGCCTCTTCGGGCTTCAATGGACGGTCGTCTATCTCGACATACACGTCGAACGGCTCGGGACCTGCTGGACTAATTACGACGTTGGCGCTACGACCGACGAACTGGAATGCGAGATGGTCTTCCAGGTTGTCCGTTTCTCGGGCATGAATGATCGATTCCGGGCCGTTCGTCCAGAGCCCCTGCAGGAAAAACTGCTGGGGTGTGTAAGTAGCGGTATCGACGTATTCGCGGGTGCTGTCGGGCGCAATGTAATACTGTTCCTGGCCCGCATAAATTCCCTGCGACGTGTAGTTGCGCTCGTAACCGCCGTACAGCTCCCGGGTCATTTGGGTGGCGAGCGGATCGCGTTTTACGCCTTCCACGCTGCCGATCGGAATGTCGGATACGTCCCACCCTGCCTCGGTGAGTGCGTACCGGATCGCCTGTTCGCCTTCGATGTAGGCACCTTCTCCGAAGTGCCGGTACCTCAGTTGACCATCGAGGCCGATCAGGTACTTTGCGGGCCAGAACCGATTGCGGAACGAATCCCAGGTCTCGTAATCGTTATCGAGGGCGACTGGCCACTTGATTCCCTGCCGTTCGACTGCAGCCTTGACGTTATCGTAGTCCTTCTCAAAATCGAACTCAGGCGTGTGAACGCCGAGGATCACCAGGCCGCGATCGGCGTACTTTGCGTACCAGTCCCGTAAAAACGGAAACGTGCGTATGCAGTTCACACACGTATAGGTCCAAAAATCGACCAGGACAACGTGATTCTCGGCGAGCTTATCTTCAATTGTGAACGGCTCGGAGTTTATCCATGAATCTATCCCGTAAAGCTCCAGCACGCCTTTCGGGTAGGTCGGCAGCGATGGTCGACTGAACGGCAACGGTGTCGGAACGGGCGTGCTGGCCGGTTTGACGGTTTCGGAAGTACCGGGGGCCTGGGTCGGTTGAACCGCTATTCCAGCCGGAGGCGGGACGTCGGTCGGGTTTGAGGCCGGAGAGTCGCTACCCCCACAGGCGACTGCGGCCACTGCAATGAGCAGGCCAGGCGTCAGCCAGGGTAAGAGGTGCTTGCGTATTTTCATTTTTTCGGGACCAGACCAGGCCGTGCAAACGCAGGGAGATCGAAAATGTGTGGTAAGAATCCTGGTGTTCGAGTGGTGATACGGAGCGGGAGATAAGTGCGGATTCAGCGAGATATTACGAAATTCTTTCAGTAATGAACGAAACTCGTAAGGTCTAGGTTAGTCCCTCTACAGGACAACTCTGATCGGCAGCCCACTCACGCCACGAGCCGTCATAGTCCCGCACATTATTAAACCCTGCGAGTTTCAGAGCCCAGTATCCATGCGCCGCACGGATGCCACCCTGTCAGTAGGTGATGACGTTTTTATCGGGCGTTACACCCACATCGGCAAGTAGCTTCCTGATTTCTCCGGCCGATTTTAGAACTGGGATATTGCCGCCGGTGTGGAAATTTACCCACTCAAGGTGAACCGCGCCGGGGATACGCCCGCCGCGTAGTCCACCGCGTTTGTCCAGGCCGCTCCATTCGTCGTCGGCACGCACATCCAGCAGGACCGTCGAGTTATTGTCGATCGTGTCCAGCACACGTTCTCGAGAGGCGAATATCGCAGGGTTCGCGCTCGGTGTGAACGACCGGCCAGTTCCGGCACCAGATTCGGCAAACGAACCTGGTGCCGTGGATATGTTGCGCCCTTCGGCAATCCACTTCGGCAGTCCGCCGTCAAGGAACTTCACATTGGTGTGTCCGTAGTAATGGAGCGCCCACATCAGACGGAACGTATAAACGCCTCCTGATCGGTCGTAGCCAATCACTGTGGTGTCGTCCCCGACTCCCAGGTCCGACATTGTTCGGGCGAACTGTTCCGGCCCCTGTATGTGAGTGCGGTCGTCCAGAGAAGTCTTGTAATAATGGTCGACAGGGTTGACCGCCCCTGGGATATGCCCTTCTGCGTATTGCTCGGGCAGGTCGGTGTCGATCACTCGCACGTCAGCATCGGACAGGTGATCGGAAAGCCACTCGGTTGTGACGAATATGTCGGGCATCGTGTACCCGCGTTCGTCCGGCGGTGTTATCGCAGGTGATTCCATTGGCGTCGATGAAGAACGGTCGATTGATTGATACCTTTAAGCCCGGTATGACCGGGTTCGATGATGCTACCACCGAACCATCCCAAACCCTTCAAATCACCGGGCAAATCCGGCACCCGGCATGATAACTTTTAATGCCGAGTGGTAACAGACAATGGACTACAGTGGGAAAAGGGCTGAGATATGTCTGATGATGTCCGGCCAAACCATCCCGCCAGCGGTAAGTCTGAATAAATTGAACTTCATTCTCGCAGGGCTGAATATAGAACGTTCTCCAGTTGAATTTCTGGAGAGCGTTGCCATCCCAACCCGCTCGCTAAAGGAACACCTCGAGCGGCTGGCGACCCACGCCGGTGGCGGGATAATTCTTTCCACATGCAATCGGACCGAGGTTTACGGGGTTGCCGATGACGTAGAAGCAGGCATTCGCCAGTTGAAAGGATTTTTCGACACCATCCCCGGCAACGCCCCGGCGGGCTATCTGCACGACCACGTTTACACGCTGACGGGCGATGACGTTGCGACTCATCTTTTCAATGTGACGTCGGGCCTCCATTCGATAGCACTCGGTGAATCGCAGATCCTTGGACAGGTGACCCGGGCGCTGCAGGCGGCCGGTGAGGCGGGAACAGTGGAACCGGTGCTTTCCCGAATGTTCCATGCCGCCCTCCGAAACAGCAGGCGGGTCAGGAAAGAATCCGGCCTGGGTCGAAACCGGGTTTCTATCTCATCGCTGGGCGTGCAAGAGCTTCAGAGGGTGGCCGGCGACCTTGAGGGGCTTCGCGTGCTCCTTGTCGGGGCAGGTGAAACCGGGAAACTGACGGCGAGGGCGCTCCGCCGCTACGGCGCAGATGACATCGTGGTCACCAGCCGTTCGATGAACCGCGGTTCGATACTTGCTGAAGAACTGGGCTCGCCACAGATTCCGTTCGAACAGATATCCAGTTCACTCAACGCCACCGACGTGCTTATCACCTGCACGGCTGCGACCGATCCGGTCATCAGTGCCGATGCGGTTCGAGCCGCGATGGCGACCCGGCCCGGCCGCCCGATGTACATTCTGGATGTCGGGATGCCGCGTGACGTGGACCCTGCTTCGAGCGAGATCGACGGGGTGACACTCATTAGCCTGTCTGAGTTGCAGGCTAAATCTGAGCGTCATCGGGGACTTCGAGAAGAAGCGGTATCGAAAGCGCGTGTCCTCATTGAGGACGGCGTGCGGCGTTTCAAAGAGCGTTTGACCGGGCTTGAAAGTGAGCCGGTGATCCGCACCCTGGGAGCCCGTATCGAGCGGATGAGGCGAGAAGAAGTCGAGCAGACCCTCGGACGCATTGACGGTCTCACCGACGAGCAGTCCGTTGCGGTCGAAAAAATGACCGTTTCATTGGTCCGCCGGATTCTTGCCGACCCGATCAGCTTTTTGCGCAGTGAAGGAGACAGCGCGGCAGAGGCGGTTCAGAAAGTCTTCGCTCTCGGTAAAGTTGGCGAAGAAGACGAAGACGACGTTGAATAGCCACGGGCTTTGGCCCAGATTGGCCTAAATCTGACTTGGAGGCACTGTTGCGGTGCCTCTTTTCGCGCCAGAATACTTTTTGCCTGTTTTCGATTTACGCTCGACAGGCACTCGATAGACCGTCCGGAGGATTCAATTGGCCCGTGCCAGGTCTGCCCAACTTTTTTCCGATGCCAAAAACCTGATTCCGGGCGGAGTTAATAGCCCGGCCCGCGCATGGGGTTCCGTCGGTGGCGATCCGATTTTTATAAAGAAGGCAGCAGGTTCTCGCATTTGGGACGTCGACGGCAACGAACTGATCGATTACGTATGCTCCTGGGGACCGATGGTCCTCGGTCATGCTCACCCGGCTGTAATCGATGCCGCTATCGACGCAACCAGATCGGGTACATCGTTCGGCGCTCCGACCGAGCTGGAAGTTGAAATGGCCAGGCGAGTGGTCGACGCCGTACCGTCGATCGAGGTCGTGCGGTTCGTAAGTTCTGGCACCGAAGCGACGATGTCGGCCCTGAGACTTGCACGGGCCAAAACCGGCCGTTACAAGATTCTGAAGTTCAACGGTGGCTATCACGGACATGAAGACGCCCTGCTGGTCGAGGCCGGTTCAGGACTGGCGAACCAGGGCATCGCTTCATCCGCGGGAGTGCATCCTGAATACGCGGCGAGCACCCTCGTAGCCGAATTCAACGACGTCGGTTCAGTCCGGCTGCTCCTTGAGGCGAACGCGGGTGAAGTGGCCGCGGTGATTGTCGAACCGATTGCCGGCAACATGGGTGTGGTCACACCTGAACCGGGGTTCCTTGAGGGTTTGCGGGAACTGACCACCGAACATGGCGCACTGCTGATCTTCGACGAAGTAATTTCAGGATTCCGCGTCGCCCTGGGGGGAGCTCAATCTATTTACGGAATTACGCCCGACATTACCTGCCTGGGAAAGATCATTGGCGGCGGTTTCCCGGTCGGTGCGTATGGCGCGAGTGCGGAGATCATGTCCGAAGTGGCTCCGCTGGGTCCTATGTACCAGGCCGGCACGTTGTCTGGCAACCCGGTGGCGATGGCTGCGGGTATCGCAACAATCGACGAACTGTCCAAACCGGGCGTGTACGAAGGGCTGGAGGCCAGCACAGACAAACTCGCCGATGAGCTGCTGGGCGTGTTCGATGCAGCCGGGATACGGGCGGTGGTCAATCGCGCGTGTGGATTGTTGACGGTGTTTTTCACGGAGAACCCGGTTATCGACATGGGGAGCGCCTCTGCGACTGACCGAGAGTCGTTTGGCGCTTTCTTCCACGGCATGATCGACAACGGCGAGTATT
>JADFLG010000021.1 GCA_022564545.1 Chloroflexota bacterium
AAGACGAGTACCACCGCCTGGTCGTGGGGGTTTGAGGCCGAAGGCACCGGAGGCGAGGCGACTATTTTTCGCTCAAGTTCCGCCCGGTTCATTAATGGCGTGTAGGTCGGGTGATTCGACATGTCTTCGCCAGGGTTGAGGGTCCCGAGTGTTTCCGGGTAGGTGAACGCCACCGGCAGGAAATATTGCCTGAGACCATCGGATTCCAGCACAAAATCGTCGTTGAGTTGCATCGACATCATCCGGTTGAACTCCGCAGTTTCGTCAGCGCTTACCTTCCTGATGAAACCGAGTGCGTTGACCGACCAGTTCGCTTTTTCGAGCGCGGAAGCAAACGTCCGGAACTGCGCAGGCGTCACCGAGTCGGTCGCTTCGAGGAAACCCTTGATCGCGGCGAGTTCGCTCAAACTCTTGTTGAACTCGGCATCTACTTCCAGTGAGACCGTATCTACGAGTTCTTGGAACCTCAGGTCGCTCCGCGTCTGGTTGATAGTGCGAATTGAAATCGCTGTGGCCACCGTCATGGCGAGCAACATCGCAAGCGTCGCAGCGGCGGCGAACGAAGGAAGTCGCTGCAACAGATGACCACTGCCGGAGTCGCTTCCGGCTGCCGGGTCTTCTATCCCGTTGAATGGCTGCGAAATTGCTGGATTGGCCAAAACTGGCTTTACCCTGTTTCTGGGACCTTAGGATTCTGGCACTCTGACGTTTCGGATGATTTGGGCCTGTAGCACTGCACGAGTGTTACGGGGCCAAAAACCAGGATGCCCTGCGGTGCGGCGATGCTGCCCCGCTAATTTCATCATCGAACTCAAAGGTGTGATAAGCGTTGGGGGCGACACCCAGCCGATGTGTGAATTGACTCCGAACTTGCAGCCTTCGATCAACAGCGAAGCAGGATCAGTTCGAACTGCGAACTGTCTGTTCAACTCGCCCGGACCACACGAGCGTTCGCTGCAGGTTCGCGGCAAGTTTTCCGGCGGCCACCCTGGCGCATTCGGTTACTGAAATAGAGTCACCTGTTTCCATTTCAATAGAAGAAATCGGCAAATCGGGCATTCCGCACGGGATGATGTGCCGGTAGTAGCTGGTGTCGGTCGACACGTTCATGGCAAAGCCGTGCATCGACACGCCACCGGTTATTCGAACACCAATCGCTGCGATTTTCCGCCCGGTCGGATTAATTCCCTGTCGCCGCTTCTCGTTTGCCATGCCACCAACCCAAACACCGGTTTCGCCATCGACAAGGTGTGCCTTCACGCCGAACTCGGCCAGCGTTTCGACAATCGACCGCTCCAGCAGTCGCACGTAGGTGACGGGGCCAAGCCCAGCCGCCCTGACATCGATGATCGGGTAGCCGACCAACTGTCCCGGACCATGATAGGTTGCCTCGCCGCCACGGTCGGTCTCGTGAACCTCGACACCCGCGTTTTTCAGTACTTCACGGTCGGTAAGGACGTCAGAATCACCGGCCCGTCGCCCCAGCGTGATCACGTGCGGATGCTCAAGCAGCAGAAGCGTGTCGGGGACAGTATTCGATTTCCGTGCGTCGAGCACCGAGCGCTGCAGATCGAAGGCCGCCCCGTAGTCGACTGTGCCGAGCCACGTTGCCCGCATCTCGCCCGGGGGCAAGGGCATGCCGTTTGCGTGGATGCCGTTTGCATGGATGGAAGGCGAATTTCTCATTCGAATTCGGAGTTCAAGTCGACCGCTTCGAGACCTGCTCTGACCGCCTGCAAGAACGCCGATGCCTCCGCCCCATCGATGATCCGGTGATCGAACGACAGGCAAATGTTCATCATCGAACGTACAACCACGGTGTCGGTGTCATTGTGAGAGATTACAACCGGGCGCTTCACGATCGCCTCCGTAGTCAGAATCGCCGCCTGTGGATGATTGATAATCGCCCCGCCCCACACCGAGCCCAGCGCCCCGGTGTTGTTGAGTGTAAAGGTCCCGCCCCGGACATCATCGAGTGTCATCGAAGCGCTGCGAGCGCGTTCAATCAAACCGTCGAGTTGCTGTGCCAGTTCAAGAAGCGATGCACCTGCTGCGTCGTGAACGACCGGCACGATCAGCCCCTCGTCGGCTGCAACCGCGACACCGACGTTGATCGCTCCCTTGAGAACCATCTTGCCGTCGACCCAGCTCGAATTAATCCGCGGGTTTGTCTTCAGTGCAGCGGCCACGCTCCGGAGGGTGATTGGCAAATACGTCAGGCGAACACCGTGCTCCTGCTCGAAGCGTTGCCTGTTCGCTGCCCGCCACTCGACCATTCCGGTCACGTCGACTTCAATGGCCGACCAGGCGTGCGGGATCTCCGTCATGGATTTGACCATGTGATCGGCAATCATCCGCCGGATTGGCGTCGGTTCGATCACCTGGTCGTCGCCGGGGGCCGCCCGGGGGACCCGAGGTGACGGCATAGTCGCACTACCCGCAGTTATCCCCTCTTCGACTGCGGTGAGAACATCCTTCTTGGTCACGCGCCCGCCAAGACCGGTCCCCGCAAGCGTGGTGAGATCGACGCCATGCTGTGCCGCCAGCCTTGTGACAACGGGCGAAAAACGCAGCTTTTCGTTGTTCGATTGCGACGGAGCGGCCGATTCAGTCGCGGTGTCGTGTGTTGGTGGAGACAGGCTGGTATCGAGGAACTCGCCGCCGGTAGGGCCCACGTTTGCACCCTGAACAAGCGTCCCGATTCGTGCAGCCAGTGGCGAAGTTTCCGATTTGGCTCCCGATGGTGTGGCAGGCACTGAAGGTGACCTGGAATCAGCCTGTGTGACCGCTTCGTCTGTCTCCATTTCCGCGATCACGGAACCCATCGGGACTGTATCGCCCTCCGATGCCAGTATCTTCGTGAGAGTCCCCGTTGCCGGAGCCGGGACATCCATGTTCACCTTGTCGGTAATGACCTCTACAAGCGGGTCGTACTTGTCGATGTGCTCGCCGGGCGACTTCAGCCACTTGCCGATAACTGCCTCGGTAACCGACTCGCCAACCTGTGGAAGCTCTATCTTGAACACCACTTCTACAGCTCCGCCAGCTTCGTGATGGCCGCAAGAATCTTCTCAGGCGACGGCATGAACGCGGCTTCCTGGAGCGGAGAAAACGGCATCGGTGGTATCTCGGGAGGGGTTAGCCGGGTTATGGGAGCGTCCAGGTCGAAGAAACAACGTTCACCGATGATCGCCGCTACCTCAGACGAAATGCTGACCGCGGGCGTGTCTTCCTGGACGATCAGCACCTTTCCGGTCCGAGACACCGACTCTGCAATCGCATCCGAGTCCAGTGGGCGCAGTGTGCGCAGATCGAGTACCTCGACATCGAATCCCTGCTCTGAAGCAGCCTCTGCGGCCTGCAGTGCATAGTGCAACATCAGGCCGTAAGTCACGATTGTCATGTCGCTGCCCGGTCGTTTTATCTCGGCCCTGCCGATCGGGACCGTGTAATCCCCGGCAGGGACTTCACCTTTGACGAGCCGGTAGGTCCGCTTGTGTTCAAGGACGATAACCGGGTCATCCGACCTGATTGCCGAAGCGAGGAGCCCCTTTGCGTCGTACGGGGTAGCCGGAGCGACGACAGTGAGGCCGGGAGTGTGCGCAAACAGCACCTCGACGCTCTGGGAGTGGTACAGGCCGCCCCTGACGCCACCCCCGTAAGGCACACGGATGGTCAACGGAGCGGTCTTTAAACCATTTGTGCCGTACCGGACCCTGGCTGCTTCACCAACGATCTGGTTAATTGCGGGCCATACGAAATCGGCGAACTGGATTTCAGCCAGCGGGCGCATACCGTTTACGGCGGCTCCCAGCGCCAGACCGCATATCAGCGATTCAGCCAGCGGTGTGTCGATTACGCGGTCCGCGCCGAACTCTTCGATAAACCCGTCTGTTGCCAGGAAAACCCCGCCGCGGTTACCGATATCTTCGCCAAGGAGAATCACCGTTTCGTCGCGGCGCATCTCGGCCCGCATGGTGTCTCTTACCGCTTCGATAACCGTCTGCTCGGGCATCAGGAAATACCGTCGCGTTTTCTGGCGCTGTCGCTGGTCACATGATCGAACATCGTCTCGACGCCGGGGTAAGGTTCGGCGTCGACGGTATCGGTCGCGGTGTTCACACGGCGCTTCGCTTCGGCGTGAATTGCTTCGTCTTCCACTTCACTCAACAGACCTCTGCGTCTGAGGGTTTCAGAGGTTATTTTGACGGGGTCCCGTCTGGACATCTGCTCGATGTCCTCGGCCGACCGGTACCGGGTGTGGTCATCGTCAGTCGTGTGCGGCAACAGTCGTTCGACCGACGCTTCAATCAAGGTCGGGCCTTTCCCTGCCCTTGCCCTGCTTACGGCAGCCCGCGTGACTTCGTATACGGCAACAACATCTGTGCCATCGACCTGCACACCGGGAAACCCGTATCCCACGGCCCGGCTCGCCACGCTGTCGACCGCCATCTGCATGCTGAGCGGCACAGAAATGGCGTACCGGTTGTTCTCGCAGAAAAACACGATGGGCAGCTTGTGAATACCGGCGAAGTTCATCGCTTCATGGGTATCTCCCTGCGAGGCGGCGCCATCGCCGAAATAGACGATCGTGACGGCGTCGGAACCACGCAGCTTGTCGGCCAGCGCCACGCCGGCAGCCTGGGGTAGCTGGGTTGCGATTACGTTCGAGAAGTTGAACAGGTCGACTCGCGGGTGTGCCCCGTGGAGCGGAAACTGGCGGGCTGCGCTCATCAGTTCGCCGTCTTTGGCGAGGAAGCTCCGGAGCATTTCTTCGGGTTCTGTGCCGAGGGCCAGCATGGCAGTAAACTGCCGGTAGTAGGTCAGGTAGTGGTCTTTCGATGGGTCGGTCGCTTCGATACAGGCGACCTGGGCGGCTTCATGCCCCTGTGCCGATGCCGCGATCGCCGCTTTTCCCTGCCGGTTCAACAGCCACACGCGTTCGTCGAGATACCGGCTGAGCACCATCGTGCGGTATAGCTCAACAAGGCGCTCGCCAGATAGTTGCCCGGTGGCCATCGTTAGTTTTGGCGATTTGTTCACAGTTGCTGCCATGGTTGGTCATTATTGTTGCGCCATTCGTTGGCGAAAGCCAGACAAAACCGGTTGAACAGGGTTGTTGGACCGACTCGTCGGATTTAATGTGGCACAGTGTATTTGATGTGCCGCGAGCACCCGCGGACAATTGCCAGTGGAGATCAAAATGAAACGGCTGCTAACTCTTTTTGTGCTGTTGACGATCACCTCACTCGGATTCGCAGCGTGCGGTGGTGACGACCCGGAACCGACTTCTGTTTTGGCCGCCACGTCGGCACCCGTGGCAAGCGGCGGTTCCCAGGCCGACTCACAGGCCGAACTCAAGATGCTCTCGCCGGGCGACGACCCCCGTCCGCCCGTGGGCGCGCTGGACACCTCGAAGACCTATACGGCCACGTTCAAGACCGAAGCAGGCGAGTTCGAGGTGCTGTTGTTTGACGACGAGGCCCCGCTGACCGTCGAAAACTTCATCAACCTCGCCACGATCGGCTTTTACGACGACACTATGTTCCACCGGGTTATCCCCAATTTCATGGCCCAGGGCGGTGACCCCAGGGGCACCGGCGCCGGTGGCCCCGGCTACCGTTTCCGTGACGAGTTCGACGCCACACGCCGTCACGACAAGCCGGGGATCCTGTCGATGGCGAATTCCGGTTCCAATACCAACGGCAGCCAGTTCTTCATCATATTTGCACCTACTCCGCACCTCGACGACGTGCACAGCGTGTTTGGCGAAGTTGTCAGTGGTCTGGACAATGCGCTGAACATTCGCGTGCGGGACCCGGACACGGACCAACTCCCCGGCGACAAGATCGAAACAATCATCATCAACGAAAGCTAAACAGCACTCATCTCAACGGAAAAGGGATGAATTGCGCAGGAGAAACCATGCCAGAAAATAATTTGACCCCGCCTTCCGGTGACCTGGACACAACGAAGTCGTACACCGCCACGTTCAAGACGGAACGCGGCGAATTCGAGATCATGCTCTTCGCGAACGACGCCCCGCGAACCTGCGAAAACTTCATTAACCTGGCGCGGGCTGAGTTCTACGACGCTACGACGTTTCACCGGGTAATTCCCGGCTTCATGGTGCAGGGTGGAGACCCGGAAGGTACCGGTAAGGGCGGTCCAGGCTACCGGTTCGGCGACGAGTTCAATTCAAAGTTGCGCCACGACGCGGAAGGTGTTTTGTCGATGGCAAATACCGGGCCGGGCACTAACGGCAGCCAGTTCTTCATCACGCTCGGCCCCACACCCCACCTCGACGGCAAGCACACAGTGTTCGGCAAGGTAGTCAAGGGAATGGATGTCGTCAAGTCGATACGCGAACGAGACCCACGGAGCGATTCCAACCCCGGCGATCTTGTTGAGACGATCGTGATCAACGAGAAGTAAATCGCCTGCCGGACGTTGCACAAACGAAACGGGCTGCTCATGCCGCCGGGAGAGATTTAGGTCGCGATTATGGGAGGTAAAATTGTCATTGCGAGGTTCCTCCTCACCCGCAGGCAATCTCTCCAGAAATACCAGCTAGTTGTACTGCCCACGGACGTTGTTTACAGTTTGCAGGGAAGCGAGTGGCAGCGGCGCGCGTCCGTTTGTCATTGCGAGGAGTTCGACGACGTGGCAATCCTCGAAAGCGCGGTAGGGACATCTCAATCCTCGGCAAGGGCAGTGCTGGCCGGCTCGGTATGTCATCCTGACTTGGATACCGATTGCCACGTCGTCGAACTCCTCGCAATGACAGTTATTCACCTTGGCGGTGTTCGCGAACACGATCTCTTCCGACAACATGACGGCATTGATGGGCAATCTCCACCTCAAGACTGTAAACAACCTCTATGGGAACTACAGCTAGTCGCCAGCCTGGGCCGAAGCGATGTCCGTTATTCCGTGTTCTGCTGCTGAATCCGTTGTATCTGGCGAGCTGGCAACTGCGCTGTGGTGCTCACGCTGAAAGGTGAGGAGGCGACCGCCGACACCCAGCCAGACATCATCGCCCAGTTCAGTTTCCGGGCCTGCAGGACGGCTGTTAACACGCATCGAGGGGTCGCCTGCAGCACGTTTGTGCACCAGCTTCACCTGATCACCGCCGCTGAACTTGAAGGTCCCGCCGGCAAACGGCAGGCCGGGCGCCTCGGAGGCCTCGACGGCATTCCGTGAGAACAGCTTTTGGTACACGGTCCGTTCGAGTCTCGCAAAATCGACTACCACGCGGTCCTGGTCGTCAAGGATGTAACCGAACGGCGAAGTCTTGCGCCGCGTCCATATCGAGAACCCGGCCAGGAGGACCAGCAACACACCAAACGTGGGAACGACCCAGAGGGGCAGTCCGAGGAATTTCAGGGGCTCTTCCAGGATTACCGCGTGGGTTGTGACGATAGGAGCGGTCCGCGAATAAGCACGGCCCTCGAAGGTGCTGTCTAACACAACCTCGATTTCGTACGCACCTGATTCAGGGATGATCGCGGCGATATCGAACTCCCACGCCCTGCCCGGCTCGGGTTCGTCTACAGCCAGGACAATAGCGGCGATTTGACCGCCTGCGCCGTTCAGCACCGCTTTGATATCTGCCGCACTCATCAGGAACGGATAGTCGCCTGCCCGCACCTGCACCCGCGCCACGGTGGCGTACTTGCCGGCGGTGGTGTCTACGTTCGTGACCTCTACAAGGCTGAGCGTTGGGAACGATTCGCTGCGGAAAGCTGTACTGCTCCTCTTCACCGCAGCGTAGTCAGTCCACGAAAGTTCCAGCGAAACACTGTTTATTCCCTGGGATTTCGGAGCACTCAACCGAACGGAGTAAATGCCATCGTTCGCGAACCGGTCGCCGTCCTCGCCCCGGTCGTTCAGCACCACGACCTCGGTCGTACCGCTCGCTTTTCTGATGGTTGCCTCAATCACGGCCCCCGAGAGGAGCTGTGGCGATTCGCCGACGAACGCCGCGGCCTCGATGATCGCGGGCTCGCCCACTGGCAACGGGGGCTGTTCGATCATTTTGAGCACAAGCGGGTTGTCGATATCAACGGTGGCAACCAGTTTCGATGCGGGCCCCACGCCCTGGAGTGACCAGTTGCCGGGCACGGGAGAGTAGATCCGGATAATCACGGCAGACGGAGTCTCTCGGATTTCGACGTTCTCCATTTCCGGGGCGGCGCGTGTGCCGTTCGGTGAAAATACAGCAACATCGACCGCGCTGTGCTGTCGTATGAACACTGTCGAGAACAACGTGGTGTGCGGTGCGATATCGAGCGTAACGACAGTTGCAGAATTGTCGTGCATCTCGACGTCCATTGCGCCCGCTAGCGTCAGCTTTGAGAAGTCTTCGAATATCGCGATTATGCCTGCGGCCGTGCCGGTGTCGTAAAACACGCCATCTGAACCGGTTGCCAGTCCGCTCATCAGGTCGCGCAGGACGGGTTCGGTCGAAGGGAGGGTCACTACGTCGATCACCCACCCTTCGGCTGCAAATAAGTTGGCGACACTGCGCAGACGTTCACGGGTATTTTCAGACTCGCCCAGAATTCGACCCGACGTGATGAACGCAACTCTCGACCCCGGAGCTGCATCGACCCGGGAGAGGAATGCGAACGAGGCAGTAAGCGCGGCGAACTGATCGGAGCGCGCCGGTCCTATGTCCAGCGACCGAACGCTGCTGATTACGTCGTCTACCAGCCTGGTGCCCTCCGGTCCGGATCTGGCCGAAACTATCTCGTTCGTCTCGACACCGTATGCGGCGGCGGCGATGGTGCCTGCTGCGGTCCCCCTGGCCATGGTGAGCGCCACGGTTTCAGCGGCATCAAGATCACGTTGGACCGGTGATGCCCCCTCGTCGATGAGCACGACCATTACACCGTTTTCGCCGACCGGGTCGGCCGCCCGAGCGGGCAACGCCGCGCCTGCGAACAGAACGGTGACGGCTATGAGGGCTACCAGAGACGGGCGACGCATTTCGAACTCCGAAATAGAAAGTGCCTTGAACGTGGGCCCGGTGGCGCCAGACCCGAGGCTGCTTCGATCAGTAGACCAACGTTACCTGTGCGTGACGATTGAGAGCAGATTGACTCCAGAGCGAATTGTGGGTGTTTATCGCAGTTGCAGCATTCCACAATTGGGCAACTGTTGTGTACGTGGTAGCCCCCAGAGTGTTGACCGCCGATTACGAGGTGCCTAGACTCGGGCGGTCCGCGGTGCTGATCTCGTGATTGCGGCCATATTGCCGCATGAGAGGGACCTGGCTCCAAGACGAAACTGGCTATAAGACCATACTCCTGCGGCCAAACTGGCAACGAGACGAAATTACGATGAAGATCACTGGATACTCGACAACCCTCTATGAATTTCCGCTGAACAGGCGCATGGGCGACGCGAATTCGCCATCGGGCCGGATCAGTGGCAGTTCAAACCTGCTTGAACTGTTCACCGACGAGGGCATAACTGGAATAGCGTTTGGCGGGGGTGGCGCCGGGCCGCAGATCAAATCGCTGGTCGAAGGAATATTGGTGGGCGAAGACCCGCGCCACGTTACCGGGCTGTGGAAACGGATGGTCGACCGTGTTTTCAAAGGCGGGCATGCCGGCCTCGTAAACGACGCGATTTCTGTTCTCGACGTCGCCATGTGGGACCTCAAGTCCAAGGCCAACGACGAGCCGCTCTGGAAAACGCTCGGGGGCTCAAGTCCCAGGGTGCACGCGTACGCTTCCGGGCTGGATATGCCGCGATCTGATGACGAGATCGAGGACTGGTACGGCACGATGGCCGCCGACCACGGGTTCACCGGAGGGAAGCTGAAGGTCGGCCTGGACCAGGATTCGGACCTCCGCAGGATTGGCCGCATGAAGAAGGGCCTCGAACGGGCGACCGACAGGCCCTACCTTTATATCGATGCCAACGAAATGTGGTCGCCAAAGCAGGCGATTCGCAAGGTCCGGGAAATGGAGGAACAGTTCGACATCGCCTGGGTGGAAGAGCCGGCACGTCGCTGGGATTTCCTCGGACTGCGTCGGATCTCCGATGCGATCAAGGCCCCGGTATGCGCCGGGGAGAACCTCGATACACTGGGCGAGTTCCTCCCCTACTTCCACAACCGTGCTGCCGACGTCGTGCAGGTGAGCTGGGGAATGACAGGAATCACCTGCGCCCTGCAACTGGCCGATGCCGCCTACGGATTCGAGCTGCCGATCACGCTGGGGGGCTCGCCGGGGAACCTGAACGCACAACTGGCGCCGTGCATGCCCAACTTCCTGACGCTCGAAGTGCAAAACCCGGGTCCTGACGACGGCGTTATGACATCCGATATCAAGATCGTCGATGGCTGGGCGGTCTGCGGCGACCAACCCGGCACAGGCGTTTCTTTCGACCCGGAAGCCCTCGCACGGCAAAAAGTTGAGTTTGTGACGGCATCGGCCGGGCCATCGCCGTTCGGTCGTCGACCCGGTGCCGGTCTATGGGACAACCCGCCAACGCAGGAAGAGGCGGCTGCGGCCGCGACCGGGGTGAACGGTGTGCATTACGTACCCGCACACGGTTCCCAGAACCAGTAGTCCGACCCCGTTCTCACGACTTATCCCACGCCCCGTCACATTCAGCACGAAAAGACCGAGAAGCGATGAAAATCACCGGATACCGATTAGAGAAATACGCCCAACGGCTCGACAGGGCCATCGGCGATTCGAACTACCCGCAGGGCGATGACCTGATGGGCATGGCGATTCTGTGGATCGAGACCGACGGGGGTGTCAGCGGAATGGCGCCGCTCGGGAACGACTCGGTTGCCGACCTGTTCCACGTGATCGAAGGCAGAGACCCCCGCGGGGTCGTCGGCCTGTGGAAAGAGATGGTCGACTGGGTCCACAAGGGCAACAACGAAGGCGAGGTCAACGGTGCCATCTCCGCCATTGATGTCGCTCTGTGGGACCTGAAAGCGAAGTTGAACGACGAGCCATTGTGGCAGACGCTCGGCGCCCGCGCGGGCCGGACAAAGGCCTATGCGTCGGACATCGGCTACAACCTTTCAGACGACGAATTGCATGCGTTCTACACGAGAATGGCCGACGCCGGGATCGACGGCGGGAAGATAAAGATCGGCCTGAACATGCGGGACGACCTTCGCCGGATCGGGATCATGAACGATGCCTTCCGCAGGGTCAAAGACCGTCCGTACCTGATGATCGACACGAACGAGTACTGGTCGCCGAAGCAGGCAATCCGCTACATCAACGAAATCGAAGAGCACTTCGATATTTTCTGGGCCGAAGAGCCGGCACGACGCTGGGACTATGACGGTCTCCGGCAGGTGTCGCGCGGCATCACGGCCGCGGTCGCTTCTGGCGAAAACCTGAACGACGTCGGACAGATGTACCCGCTGATTTCGCAGCAGGCGATCGATATTGCCAATGTCGGCGTTGGGCACTCGGGCATCACCGGGGCACGGCAGGTGTCGAACATGTGCTACGCCTATGAGCTACCGGTCACGATGATGAACTGCCCGGCCAACTTCATGGCCCACCTTGCCGCGGCGCTGCCCAACCACAACATGATGGAAGTCGTGGACCCGGGCCGGGAGAGTGCGTACGAGAGCTGGGACAACCAGATCGAAGACGGCTGGATTGTGCTTGGAAACCGTCCCGGCCTCGGCATCGAAGTCGACGAGCAGGCGCTGAAGGTGTTGCAGGAGACTGATTACGGTCGCAAACCGGGGTTCCCGTTCCCGCGACGCGTGGGCGCCGGATTATGGGTCAAGGACATCGAACCCGGGGAAGTCAGCTGGAAATAGCTGTTCGCAAAGGCGTCAAGTGAGAAGACGGGCGCACCGCCTGGTGCGCCCGTCATTATTGCTACTCAGTCGAATCGGTCGAAACTGTCGAAGCGCTCGAACCGTTCATGTCCTGGCGCATGATCTGCAGTCCCATGACCAGGAACGTGAGGCCCCATACCAGTGCGATGATGCCGAACGCCATAGAGCCTGCTTCGGTCTTGACTGGCATGACCGACGTGACGATCACCGTCACCACACCAATCGCAATAATCAACCAGCCGAATTCCTTGCGGACGATCCCGCTAACCGCGATTCCGCCGCCAAGCGGTATCAATGCGATGAACGCGACGAACGTAGTTACCTGGAACACACCGAAGTAACCAGCGTGCAGGGTGGTTGCTATCAAGGTTGCAGAGGCCGCTTTTTCGGCCATTCCAGCGACACCTGCCCCGGCTGCGGCCGTGGCGTCGACAACATTCTTGGCAACAGAGGCTTCAGCAAGTCCAAGGCCAAGGACAACTCCCCAGAGGCCGAGTGCCGCCACCGTCCCCAGCAACCCAACCGTCAATCGCTGTCTCGCAACGCTGCCCGTGGGCGTCGCCTGCCACAGTCCGATGATCCCCCGCGTGAACAGCACGACCCCGAGCAGGATAATCAATATGTATACCTGCGCGATGTCGGCATCGGCCCCCAGCGCTGTGATATATGCTCCCGTGTCTTCGGGATCGATCGGCGAGAAGCCGTTTACCGGCATAAGGAAGTTGAACACAACGATCAGGACTGGTCCGATTATCAACGACCACTTCGCAACGGGATGCAACTTCCCGGGGGTTGTCCCTGCCATAGTCATAATTGCCTCCCAGACCTCTACCCACGCGACGAATTACCGTTGTCCGACGCGTTTGGGTTTCGATTTCGGTCTAACCGAGAGGTTAGTTTTTCCCAGTATTCTTCGCGTTGCGCGGTAATGGCGAAGATCAGCCGCCAGCTGCCCGGCACAGCCCGGAAAACGCCGGCGCAGGGGTTTACACTGCCGCCGTCCGGGTATTGTCAATTCGCGCAAGAATGCGCGCAAGGAAGCGAACCACAGATAAATGAAAGTCACACAGATAAGAAGTTTCTCGGTGCAGGACGAGGGCGGTCGCGCCTACATGATCGTCCGTGTCGACACCGACGCGGGCCACCACGGACTCGGTGAAGTAGGCATCCGGAACTGGGGACGTGCGATCAATGAGGCGATCAACCACCTGGCCGAGCTTGTGATCGGTGCCGACCCGTGGGAGACGGAACGGCTATGGCAGGAGATGTTCAGGTCGGGGTTTTTCCCTGCCGACAGGGTGTACACATGCGCGATTTCAGCCATCGACATCGCGCTATGGGACATCAAGGGCAAGTCGGTCGACATGCCGGTATACAAGCTGCTGGGCGGTCCCGTCCGAAACAAGGTCGTCTGCTACCCGCACACCCAGGGCAAGACCATCGACGAGCTGGTCGCGAACTCGGTCGCGGCCGTCGAGGCCGGGTGGAAGTTTGTCAGGTGGGGCCAGCCAGAAACCGGAGGGGAGTTCGAAGGCTCGGGTATTTCGACTTTAGAACCGGTCGAATCGATGAGGATCGCGGTCGACCAGATGGGCCGGGTGCGAGAAGCGGTCGGACCCGATATCCAGATAACGTTCGACGTCCACACGAGGCTTGACACGGCCCATGTCGTCCAGATGTGCCGGGACCTCGAAGAATTCAAGCCGTTTTTCATTGAAGACCCGATACGTTCTGAAAATCAGGGCAGTTACCGAAATTTGCGCAGGCAGGTGAACCTGCCTATCGCCGCCGGCGAACAGTGGGCGAACAAATGGTCGTTCAGGGAAGTTATTGAAGAAGACCTGATCGATTACGCTCGAATTGACCTCTGCATCGTGGGAGGCCTGACCGAGGCCCTGAAAATCACGCACTGGGCCGAAACGCACTATATCGATATCGTCCCGCACAACCCGCTTGGTCCGGTTTCCGCGGCTGCCTGCGTGGCGCTCTGCATGGCGTCGACGAATGTCGGCGTGCAGGAGATGCCGAGGCGGCCCGGTTCGTACGCCACCGAGTTGTTTCCGCAGCAGCTGGGGTGGGCCGACGGCTACTCGTGGTGTCTCGACGCACCGGGACTGGGCGTCGAGTTCGACATTGAAGCCGCCGAACATGCTGCCGTCGACCCGCACGGCTGGCCGCCGCGGCTGCGCAGAAACGATGGCGCATTGACGAACTGGTAAGCCGGTTCAGAGAAACTATTCTTCCAACCGGTAAAAATCCGGAAAGCCCCAGAACCAGAAAGCCAGAAACGTAAACATGCCCTTTATATACACGCCATCAATCTACGGTTTCGCCGGCGCGCTCATTTTCCTGGTCCTTGCCCTGGCATCTCTGAACGCAGAGTCAGTGGATTGGCTCAATACTGCAATGTGGGGGTTGCTGGGAGCGGCGTTCCTGCTGAAACACCTGCCAAAATTCCTGGTGCTCAGGATGCTGAACCTGGTGGCGCTGGCAATGCTGGGGGGCGGCCTGGCGCTATTCCTGATCGAACACCTGCCAGAGATCAGTTGACCGGCCTGAACGTCGCCCTGAATTTCAGGGATTTATCCGGTTCGCCGCACTTTTCCCACGCCCTGGCCGACACCGCCCTTCCCGACTGAGATTGAGGTGAGATCAATCCCCTCGTCTTCAAGATCGCCGGTCGACTGCAAGTCGACGCCAGGTGCCGCTTCGTCAGTCGACTTCAGCTCGACATCGACCACGCCATCGTCATCGAACTCGACAGCGACCTCTTCCTCTTCGTCGATCGCGGGTCCCTCGCGGGATGATGAAGGTTTGGTAAAAACTAAAGCTTCATCCACTGACTGCTTAGCTTCGAGGTCACGTGCCTGCGCAGAGATCTTCCAGATTTCAGCGAGCGGTCGGCTGAGTTCCGGCTCGATCCATTGAACTCCGCGACTCGCCGATTTCAACACGATTGCCAGAACATCCGCCCTGGACACCGTCGTCTTCTTTAGATAACTCCAGGATGTGCCATATCTGCGCGCTTTGCTCTTGAGCGCCACTGGATCAAGTTCGGATACCACCATAATGATCGCCGATTGCGACCGCATCTTTTGCATCATCTTTGCGGTATCGAGACCCTCGAACGGTCCGCCGAAATCCGCGTCGAGGATGACAACATCAGGGTGCTCCTGCATGAGCATTTTCAATGCGTTTTCTGGACTGTCGGCAATGCCTGCCAACGCGACGCCATCAATCGCCGCCATTTTGGGTAACAACAGGTTGCGGACCGAGTTAGAAGTAGCGACCATTACCGGCGATGTCTCGGGCCCGGCCGCCCGTGCCGGTTGTGTTGTCTGAGCCGCATCAACAGGTGCCGACCTGCGAACGACCACACGGCGCGAAATCGCTGGTCGCCGTCGTCGTATTATTCTGCGTCCCATATTTGCAATCCTGCTGCGTGGACAATGTGCCGATGACGTCCGTCCGGCTCTTTAGTCCATTTTCATTCAATATGCGCGGCGACGACTAGAGGTTTTCCCTCTCTAACTCCCGGGGCACACCGAAAACAACTCTGGTGCAACCTGCCACGTCACGTGAGCCAATCAGTCCAGAAGATCGGAAGTTCCGAGTTCGAGGGGCAGTGTGCGCTCCAGTACAAGTGAAGACGAACCAGCCACGATAATCTCGATCGTGAAACTATCGTTTTGCTGGAGCAGTTCAGCCGCTGTATCGACGTAGCCGTCCGACGGACCGGCTCCGAGGTCGTATAACACGTTCGCTCCGTCATACTGGTGCAGCCAGATCGTGATTTCCGCTCGCTCGCCTTTTTCCAGGAAGTAATCACCGTTCGAATCGCCCATGAAAACGACAGTCCATTGAGCGGAATTGGTCGTAAACTCGTCCCAGCTGATGTTGATGAACGTGCGGGGGTTCAGCCCGCTCGAATCAGGGTCGGTCTGTGTGTCGTCAACCGTGTTCGGCGGCGTCAGGTCGACCAGTGCGTCGGTCGTAACTTCGACTATGAACTTCAACTTCGCGACCGCCAGTTCGTCGACGCCGCTGAGCAGAATAGTGTTGTTGCCGTCGACGTCGACCTCGCCACTGTCGGCGACGACGCCCGTGCGGACCAGCAACTGCGATGCCGAACCGGCGATGCCATCGTTGATGACCCTCGCACCACTCGACGTCACAAAGAACGACGACCCGAGCAATGCGACAGAACCCAGCACCGCGACGACGAACCCGGCGATTGCGATGATCGCCACTTCGATGGCGACCGCGCCACGCTGCCGGTCGGGCCGACCGGGGCTAAATCTCTGCTGCATCCTCACAGGTTAGGACGCGGGCACGGACGGCTGCGTCGAGCCTGTGCGTAACCCCGGCTGTGTGTAGTTCCTACATACGTATTTCCTACACAGCGTGGCGTTTGCGCCGGGCGTGCGAGGCCCACCCGATTGTCCTCCCGGTGCCATCGGGACAACCGGGGCACACCCGATATTAACTAATCGATACTCGCGCCGCCGTCGATCACGATGTGCGCACCGGTCATAAATGATGCTTCGTCCGATGCAAGGAACAGCACTCCCGAAGCGATCTCTTCCGGCTCCCCCATGCGCTTTAGCATCGAGTCCTGGCCGAAATCCCTGTAAGCCTCGTCCGGGTCGAGACCAAGCGATGCAATGTGGCGGTCGGTCGCACGGGTCCTGATTGCACCCGGGCAGACCGCGTTTACCCGGATGTTGTCTTTTGCGAGGTCCATCGCCAGGCAGCGCGTGAGTTGCGCAACGGCGCCTTTCGAAGCGTTGTATGGAATGAAATCCGGCTGGGCAATGAACGAAGAGACCGATGCGATGTTTACGATCGCTCCGCCGCTTGATCGTCGCATCGACGGCAGGACTTCTCGCACGCAGTTTGCGTAGCCAATGACGTTCACGCCGAACACCCTCATCCAATCGTCCTGTGTCACGTCTTCGACTTTGCCAAACACGAATACAGCAGCGTTGTTCACGAGCAAGTCAACCTCTCCGTGCGCGGCTACCGCCGCCGTGACGGCTGCCTTCACCGACGCAGAATCGGACGTGTCGGTCTCGACGAAGACGGCGGTCCCCCCGGCCTGTTCGATCAACTCGACGGTTTTGCGGCCCGAGTCTTCCTCCAGCTCGGCAACCGTCACTTTCGCTCCTTCGGAAGCAAACCGCCGTGCGATTGCCCGTCCAATTCCGTTCCCACTACCCGTAACAATTGCGTTTTTGTTTTGTAATCTCATGGGGGTTTACTTATCTTCTGGATTGTGGATATGTGAATTCAGGTCTTAGTTCCGTAGTGCGGTCAATATAATGCCAACCGCGTGGACAACTGACGGGTAAAATTCGCTCGTATTCCTGTATCTGACAACGCGTGACTTCGACTGGAACATGATAAATAACCGATTTTTTGGACGACGAAGACCCGAGCCGCCAAGGCCGATACCGCCGGGACAGTACCTTGAAGATGGGTTCCCTGTGCTGTCGGCCGGTCCAACGCCCAGGGTCGACACTGCCACATGGGAGTTCACTATCCAGAGCTCCAGCGCTAACGGGAGCGAAGGCGGCAGCGAAACTCTGGGCAGTTGGGACTGGGACGCGCTGAACGCGCTCCCGCAGACCGATTTTCACACCGACATCCACTGCGTGACCAAATGGTCGAAGCTCGATACAGACTGGCGCGGCGTCACGATAGACACACTGTTTGAGGATGCCGGTATTACCGACCCAGACGACTTCGTAATGGCGTTTTGCGATGGCGGCTACACCACCAACCTGCCGGTTGAAGACATCGTCGATGGCAAAGGGCTGCTGGCGCACACATACGACGGTGAGCCGCTCGCGCCCGAACACGGTGGCCCTGTGCGGCTGCTGGTGCCGCACCTCTATTTTTGGAAGTCGGCCAAGTGGGTCCGCGGCCTGAAATTCATGGACCAGGACGCCCCCGGGTTCTGGGAAGGCTACGGCTACAACATGTATGGAGACCCGTGGCGGGAACAGCGCTACACGGGCGACTGACCCGTGCCTAAGGCGATGGGGCCACAGCCAAAAGGGCCGTTGGCAATGGGGCCAGAGGGAGCGGGAACGGGGCCAGAGGCAACGGCAACACCTGGCGCCTGGCAGGTCGCAACTGTCGAATCGGTGCATACCGAGTCACCCCGCGTGAAACTGTTTCGGCTAAAACTGCCCGGGCGGGGGAATTTCCAGGCAGGCCAGTATTACGACATTCGCCTTTCCGCGCCCGACGGCTACCAGGCACAGAGGAGTTACTCGATTTCCTCGTCGCCCGAAGAGCCGGACGTTATCGAACTGACCATCGAGCTAATCACCGACGGCGAAGTTTCGTCCTACTTCCATGAAGTCGTTGAGAAGGGCGAGAAAATCGAGCTGCGGGGACCCATTGGCGGGCACTTCACGTGGACGCCGAACTACACCGAGCCGGTCTTGCTCGTAGCCGGCGGCTCGGGCATCGCTCCATTGATGTCCATACTCAGGCACCGGCGCACGGTGGGCGCCGCTTCACGAATGCTGCTCATGTTTAGCGTGCGAACGGAATCCGACATCTTGTTCAGGCGAGACCTGGAGCAGATGGCGAGCGAAGATACCAACTTCGAACTTGTAATCACGCTTACACGCGCGGTGCCAGAGGGCTGGGCAGGGGAGACACGCCGCATTGACCCGCAAATGATCGACGCGGCCTTCGACATGGTGAGCAGAGAGGCCGGGGGCGCGTTTGACGGAGCAAAGGAGCCTGACCGAACCTTCGGGCGTGCGTACATTTGTGGCGGCACAGGTTTTGTCGAGTCGATAGCCAGCTACCTGCTCGAAACCGGGATGGACTACAACGAAATTCGCACCGAACGGTTCGGTCCGTAATGGTCAGCATCGCATGGCCAGGCGGATGACGCTGGCACATCCGTGCGACCGGGCAGATACATGAGGCTGACACGCATTTTAGACTGCGGCTGGCTTGTACCAATGCCTGTGTATTCACATACACCTGGTTACCAGCCTGCCCGTAATCTGGTCTTAACGTTTCGCCCACGCATTTCTGACCAACCGTGGAACAGGACCCGATGCTCAAAGTTCTCGTAATCGACGCCGACTCAGACTTCGCATCCCGGCTGGGAAAAGCGATATTGGACGAAGGCCACGAGGCCCGCATCGTCGGCGACGCAAAGTACGGGATAGTTCGCGCCAGAGCCTTGGAGCCTGACCTGGTATTGGTAGACACCAACCTCCCGGGCGTCACAGGAACACAGCTGATCGAAGAGCTAAAACCGTTCGTGCCCGGTCGCATTGTCGTTTGCACCGACAGCGATGACCCGGAATACGTGAAGGCAACGATCGCTGCCGGCGCAAGTGACTTCGTGCTCAAGAGCTCGGGCATCGATTCGATCATATCGAGAACATGCCCATCGGATGACGATGAAGAATCGGGCGAGGACGTTGGGGACGGCGGGTCCGGATCCCCGGGTTCAAAAAAGGGGAGAACACGGACGCTCAGGGCGCCTTTGAAAGAAGGTAAGCGGCCGTTCTGCGTGGTAGTCGCCCACGTGGACGATCAAAAGCGATCGTTTATTGCCGAGATAGTCGAGCGGTTGAACAGGGCAATTCACGTCATAGAAGTCTCGTCTTCAACGGAAGCGATTGCAGCCTGCGCGCAAAACCGGACTGTAATGCTTGTCATTGACTGGGAAATGCCCGATATTCCGGCGCGGATTGCGATGCGCAGCGTACAAGAAGCTAAAAACGGGAAGGCGATCGCTATGTTCGTCACCCACAAAGGCCACTCACCGGAAAAACAGCGCTTGGCGATGTACGCAGGAGCGCTGGCGTTCGCCGGTGAACCCTGGGCCGGCGGATCACTTGAAGGGCAGCTGAAGCAGGCTTTTGACGTCATTCGAAAGCGCCGTCGCAGGGCCAGGATAAATGCGCTCCAGGCGAAGGCCGCGTAATCCCAACCCTGGCACGCGGATGGGAAATTCGTGATAATCCCGGTGAGCGGCAAGTGAACATCTGGCTGGCTTTTAACAGTCTGGCGACATTACCAGGCTTCCCTTGCGGCGATCATCACGACCATCATGATCCCGGAGGGAATAAAGATAAACAGGGCCATCGAAGCTACACCGGGCAGGACTATGAACGTGGCAAAAGATGCCAGGAGATAGATCGCAACACCAACTTTGGTCAGCCGTCTGGTGCCGGGCGTTCGAGGCTTCGAGAACTGGCTGATCGACGCGCTGACCGCTGCACCGAACAGCCCAAACGCAATAATCGCAACGGCAATACGTATGTCAAAGCAAGTTGGGTCGCACGAGCCCTCACCGCTGCCACTGTAGGCCAAAACAGTCACCAGCACGACGGACACTGCCAGGAGTACGGCGATTACCCAACTCAACACCGAAATAAGCATTGCAGCCAGTCCATTTGCGGGGCCAGATTAGTACTGTTTCAGGGCAACTTACCTGACCGCACGTGATGGTCGTTACCCGTGCTATGGGTTCGCCCGCGCAAAATGATCATCGTGTTGACGATGAGAGAGACAAATATCAGAACCAGAGCGACAGGCGACGTGCTGATGAGAAAGGCAGATGAAGCCAGGAAGAAGATTACGCCTCCCACCCTGATTAACCATTTGATGTACTTCGGTCGCGATTTTGAGAGTTGACCGATCGAGGCACTGACTATGGCGCCGAAGAGCACTCCGGCAGCAATGATCATCGGCACACGTAAGTCAGAACACGAGGGTGTGCATCCAGCACGGTTCCGATCCAGGTAAGCCGCAACAATTATCCACAGGGAGAACGTCCCGAGCAATGCGGCGATGAACCAACTGAAGACTGAAATGCGCATTGCTCCCCGAATAATCGAAATCATAGCGGTTGAAGTAGCGAATTCTGCCGAGGGCCATCGCATTGTAGCCCTCGGCAAAACTTCACGGTCTAAAGGGTCGTCCGTATGCCGGAGCAATGCCAGTGAGTTCCGATCGGGTTTGACGCACCCGTCCGTGTGCACAGGACCCAAACGACACCGCCAGGCTCACCTACCGGCTTGGCCCACGTAGTGTGGTCAGCACCGATGATGTGGTTTTCGTACACCCCTCTGGCCTCATGCGAAACAGGGCGGTCGGATCAGTGACTTCTCTTTTGCCCGCCCGTGAAGATCATCGTGGCGATGATGAGCGAGAATATAAACATGACCGGGGCTGCAACACTCGCGATAAAAAATACGGAAAAGACAATTGACGCAACGAGATATATCACGCCACCTGCCCTGATCGCGCGTTTCAACGACTCATCTCGAGACTTCCCGAGTTGCCCAACCGATGCGCTCAATGACGCTCCGAATAATCCCAACGTTACCAGCAACAACAACACACCTGAGCCCGAGCAAGAGGGTGTGCACCCAGTCTCGTTCCGACCCTGGTAAGCCGCGACAACGATCAGCAAGACGAACGCCGCCAGGAGCACGGCGATGAACCAACTGAAAACGGAGATACGCATTGCAGTCAGTCTACTTGGACCGCGAGAAATCCAGCTCGTACTCGCCGTAGAGGTCATTCGCTTACTCGGGGTAAGATTGCGCGGTCACTCAAGGTCAAATACCACAACCACCAGGACAAAAAACTCCAATGGCCAAACTTACCGACAGGCAAATCGCATTCCTCAAAGAGCCGTATATCGCCGAATTCGTGACCCTGATGAAGGACGGCTCGCCCCAGATCACGCCGGTCTGGATCGACACCGATGGCGAGCACATTCTGGTCAACAGCGAGGAAGGGAGAGTAAAGATACGGAATGTGAGGCGCGATCCCAGGGTGGCAGTCGGTATTTACGACCCTGAAAACTCTTACACACGGGTGCTCAACGTGAGAGGTCGGGTAGTTGAGATCACGACCGACGGGGCGGCAGAAAACATCGACGACCTCTCCGAGAAGTACAACGGCGTCCGCCCCTACCCGAACCACAACCCGGACCAGCCGCGACTGCTGCTAAAGATCCTCCCCGACCGCATAAATTCACGGATTTAGGGCCGGTCAGCCGTGGTGCGTGCCACCAGCCTCCAGGATTCCGCCACGCGATCTTGGAGATGGGGGCGCAATGGTTCACACTTCACCAGTCGCAATACCCGTCTCGATTTTTGGCCCGTTTTTGGCCTACCCGCTGGGATTTTGTGTATTGATCGTGATTGCTAATTCATGACTTCTGATCCTGAAATCCTGTCCGTCCTGAAGTCCCGGTTCGGCTTCGAACGATTTCTTCCGTTGCAGGAGGAAATCGTAAGCAACGTCATAGCGGGGAACGACTCGCTGGTGCTCATGCCAACCGGTGCTGGCAAGTCGCTCTGCTACCAGCTCCCGGCGTTGTGCATGGACGGCTACACGATGGTGGTCTCGCCCCTCATCGCGCTAATGAAGGACCAGGTCGACGCCCTCCGGGCAAACGGCATACCCGCGGCCTTCGTCAACAGCACCCTTTCCCCGCACGAGAACGAAAACGTCCTGGCGCAGGCGGGCCGGGGCGATTTGAAGATTCTCTACGTTGCCCCCGAACGGCTGGCCACACCGCGCTTCCGAAATTTTTTGAATGCGGCCACACCCAGCCTCATCGCGATCGACGAGGCACACTGCATTTCTGAGTGGGGGCACGATTTTCGGCCCGATTACCGTAATCTCAAAATGCTCCGCAGCGACCTTCCCGGCGTGCCCGTCATTGCCCTTACGGCGACGGCTACAGAGGAGGTGCGGCGCGATATCGTCGACCAGCTTCGTCTTGAAGGCGGCGGGTCGTACATCTCAAGCTTCAACCGGCCCAACCTGGTCTACACGGTCAGGCCAAAGCAGCATGCTTTCGATGAGCTGCTCGACCTGCTGGGCCGCTATGAAAATCAGTCCGCCATCGTCTACTGCTTTTCACGGAAGGACACCGAGAACCTCGCCGAGGACCTTTCATCCCAGGGTTTCGCCGCAATGCCGTACCACGCAGGTCTCGAAAGCACGGTCCGCCGGGCAACGCAGGACCGGTTCATCAAGGACGAGACGTCGGTCATCGTGGCGACTATCGCGTTCGGCATGGGTATCGATAAGCCCGATGTCCGTCTTGTGGTGCACTACAGCCTTCCGAAGACACTCGAGGGCTACTACCAGGAAACGGGGCGTGCGGGGCGTGATGGCCTCCCGGGCGAATGCGTGCTGTTCTATTCGTACGGCGACAAGGTCAAGCAGGACTTTTTCATCAGGCAGATCGAAAATGCCGATGAGCGCCGGCATGCGGCGGACAAGCTGTCGAAGATGGTGGAATACAGCGAGCTCCGTACCTGCCGGCGCCGGTTCATGCTGGATTACTTCGGTGAAAAGTGGGATTCCGAGTCGGGTGGCGGATGTGGTGGGTGCGACGTTTGCGTGACGGAGAAAGAGGAGTTCGACGCCACTGAGATCGCCCAGAAGATTCTCTCAGCCGTGGTCCGCACTGGCGAGCGGTTCGGCGCCAAACATGTGATTGACGTGCTGCGGGGATCGAAGGCAAAAAGAGTCGTTGAACTGGGGCACGATCAGCTATCGGTCCACGGGATTGCCTCGGAAAGCACGGTCGATGAACTGAAAGAGCTTTTTGGCCTGCTTCACGATGAAGGGTTGATGGCCATTTCCACCGGGGAATACCGCACTATCTCGGTCACACCGGAAGGCAGGTCATTCCTCAAAAAAAGCGACATGCTGACTCTGGCCCGGCTGCCCCGGGCACCGTCGCGGACCAACGGAACGCGTTCACGGTCGCGCACTGCTTCTGGAAACGGCAGAGACAGAGAACTCGACTACGACCGAGATCTGTTCGAGGAGCTCCGCACCCTGAGGAAACGAATCGCTAACGACAAGGACGTGCCTGCGTTCGTAATTTTTGGCGATGCGTCGCTGCGGGAGATGGCCTGCTACCTGCCTCACGACCGCGACGCGTTCGGTGCGATCTCCGGGGTTGGCGCAACCAAGCTGGAGCAGCTGGCCGATGAATTTCTGGCTGTAATCGTCGAGTACTCGGCCCAGCGAAGTCTGTTGCCGCGAGCCAGGCCGACAGCACGACGCAGGGCTTCGAGAAGAACATCTGACAGGTCGCCATCAGCTTCTGGCCGGCCGTCTCTCAGTGCCAGTCTTGCCGAGACAAAACGCCTTTTTGCGGAAGATTACAGCGTTGACGAGATCGCCCGTGAGCGCGGGTTTGCCGTTAACACGATATTCAGTCACCTTGAGAGAATCGGGCGGTCCGACCCCGGCTTTGATCTCGGCAGATTGATGCCACCGCCTGATCGGGTCGAGATGATCAGTGCAGCATTGCGTTCACATGAGAACGGACTTCTGACCCCTGTGAAAGAGGCGCTGGGCGATGACTACTCGTACGGGGAGATCAGGCTGGTGCGACTACAGATGGAACGGAATTTCGAGAACCGCGAAAGCGCCGATTCTCGGTTTTAGGTTTGCTGTCCCGATCGACTTCGCTGGAACCATGGGTGCAGTTGAATTTAAGGCCCGCACGCCGACCGCCGTTATCGTTCCAGTTCGTTCAAGAGCTGCTGCTTGATTTCTTCAGGAAGCTGGCGCCAGTCGATTTCCATTAGAGCGGCCTGAATGCCCCACAATGCGTTGAGACTTGTCCATTTCGGGAAGGCGTCTTTTAGCGACCTGCAAGCGCCAACGGCGCCAGCCTCTTCAAGTTGCATTACGGTATCGATTCCGACCAGTGAAAGTCGTTCACTGGTTTTAGGTCCAAGACCTCTAAGGTCGGCGACGTTCATCCGGTGAATCTACCAGATTTTCAGCGTGGCCCGCCGCATCTTCTTCGATAAGACCCCACGCTGCCCGAATCGGTAATGCCGAGCCGATGAGCGGTGGAACGCGATACTACTTCGGGTCTCTCCACTTAGGTCGAGAAGTCCGCCCGGAGCGTTTCGGAAGTTGACGCGGACAGGGCTGATGTTCAGATCTGATCCGGACCTGGAAAATCTTTGTACCCCAGCATCATATCGAACGGCTCACGGTCGGCAAAATGAGTGTGACCACCCCTGTTTTCCGATGGCGTGAACGAACTGGCCCGCCGGGCGGTCTTGTGCCAGTCAACCACGAGTCGCCCGTCAACAAGATCGCCCATGTATAAGCCATCTGGCCGGAATATTTCGTCGCGCCTGAATCGACCGACATGTCGCCCCTCGTAGGTCCACAGGTTCTGTCCGTCGCGAAAACCGAAGTAGTCACCGCCCCACGTCCACAGATCGCCGGCGAATGGACTTTCGAGTGTGCCAGGGCCGTCGGCGGCATCAAGCTCAATGGTCTGCCCTATTCCGCCCGATTGCGGTTCGGGCGTCTTCACGACCTGGGCCGGGTAGGCATCATCAAATTCGGCTTTGCTGATGTTCTGACGTTCGATGTTGAGGTGACCGGAAATCCTGTTAACCAACTCATCGAAGCCGGTGTCTTTGAGAACGAAGTCGGTCGCGCCCCGGGCGATCGCCTCCTCTACAGCATCGAGATCGCCAGCAGCGGTGAACATTATGAGCGGGACATCTGTGATGTGCCTGAGGACCGTGCAAAGCTCAATGCCATTGAGGCCGGGCATGTTCATGTCGAGGAGCGCCAGGTCCGGTTGAAATCTCTTGAATTCCGCAAGACCGTCAACACCGTCGGTCGCCTCGGCAACCTCAAAATCCTCATCTTCGAGCCATGCCACCAGCGCTGCTCGAATGTCGGAATCATCCTCAACGATCAATATCTTCTTCGACATGCGCGCCCGCTCAGAATCGCGGTTCAGAAATCGATTCTGTCCAATTTCCGTACATCTACAAATCTCCCATGCGTTAAATGTGCCGTTGCGTTGTTGTCTGTGCTAGGTGGCTTGCCACAGTCATGGGTGTCATTTACAGCGGGTGTGAGTGGGTGCCAGCGGGTGGCGCTCGATCATCGGGCTTACCGGTTGAGGGCAGGTCAAGAGCCGGCTGAATTGGTGAAAGGAGGCCAGAAGTCAGTAGAACGGCGCATGCCGCGTTGCAGGGTTTGTTGCACCTGACGGCATCTTCGCCCTCAACCTGGCCTTCTCCCCCGGGGAAGGGAGTAGCACCGGATCTCTCCGCAAACGTCGCCTGTGGCCAAATTCTCCTGGCTTCTGGCGGTGGTACATTTCTGGCCTGTTCTGCAACAGCGATTTAATGAACTACCAGATGCACCCCCCACGCATTCAGTTGTTTCCGGCCGAAGAGTACGACCGGCGGCTTCAGTGTGTCCGGGAAGGTATGGTCCGGAGCGAACTGGACGTCCTTCTCGTGCACAGGCCAGAAAACATCTTTTACCTGACCGGCTATCAGACCCCCGGATACTACTGGCACCAGGTCCTGGTCCTGCCGGTCGATTCCGAGCCCGTCTTCATAGCACCGCCCCACGAAGCGTCGCTGGTCCCTGAATACTGCTGGGTGGACGATGTGCGGCTTTACCCGGACACATCGGACTGGGCTGAAGTTACGTCAGATTTACTTGAAGAGCTGCGGCTGAGTTCAGGAAGGGTTGGCCTTGAAACGCAATCGTGGTTCCTCACCGTCGACCTGCGAGACCGTCTGGCAGGCCGGTTGCCCGGCGCCACCATGCTTGGCGGCGGCGGTCTGATCGAGTCGTGCCGGCTGATAAAGTCACCTCGAGAACAGGACTATCTGCGGGAAGCGGCCCGGTTCTCCGAACAGGGCATGCAGGCTGGCATTGCCGCGGTCCGTGACGGGGCAACGGAGCTCGATGTGGCCGCTGCGGTACACACGGCGCTGGACCTCGCAGGTTCCGAATACACAGGACTCCCCGCATTCATAACTTCCGGGTCTCGCACCGAACTGGTGCACGCAACGTGGTCGCCCAGGCGCATAAGCTCCGGCGAACTGGTCTTCCTCGAGATCCCCGGCTCCTCGAACCGCTATCATGCCGCCCATACCAGGAGCGTCTTCGTCGGCGACGCGCCTGAAATCGTGCAACGCGCCGGCGAGGTCGCAACAACCGCACTGGAAACGGCCAGAAGCATGATGCGACCGGGTGTGCCAGCAAGCGATGTGTTCGAGGCGGGACGTGCGGTCATCGACGACGCAGACATCGGTTACAGGCAGGGCCGGCGCATTGCGTACGGGATAGGAATAGCTTTTCCACCTGGCTGGGACGAAGGCGACATCTTTTCTATCAACCGTGATGAACAGCGGCCTCTCCGGGCAGGAATGTCCTTCCACCTGATCACGACCATGCGGCTTAAGGGCGTTGGTGCGATCGGCTGCAGCGATACCGTGCTGATCAACGAAAATGGCCCTGAAACGCTTACCGGCGCAATTTTGCCCGGCATCCAGTAGTTGCGCCTGGGCGCCTCCGGTTATCGATCGCACATTTACTGCCGGGCCGATCGACCCATATGTCGCCTAAAATGGCCGACGCACTATCCAGGGAGAACAAACGTGGCCAATCGACTTGAAGGCAAAGTTGCCATAATCACCGGCGGAAACAGCGGTATCGGTGAAGGTACCGGCAAGTTGTTCGCCCACGAGGGAGCCAAAGTCATCCTTATGGCGCGCCGCGAGGCGCAGGGACGCGCAGTAGAAGCCGCAATCAGGGATGACGGTGGAGAGGCCACGTTTATTACCTGTGACGTTACGGTCGAATCATCCGTCAACTCGGCGGTCGCTGAAGCTGCCGGCACGTACGGCGCTATCCATATTCTGTTCAACAATGCCGGTGGCGGTGGCAGGGGCCACTTTCCGGATGAGCCGACTGAAGAGTTCAACCGCGTCATCAACGTGAACTTGAACGGGACGTTTTATGTCAGCCGCGCCGTGTGGCCGCATATCGTCAAGGCCGGTGGCGGCGCTGTGGTCAACATGTCGTCGCTCGCAGCCCAGCGCGGCGCCAGTCCAAGGATGCACGATGAGTTTGGCTCGACTTCGTCGTCTTACTGGGCTGCGAAGGCCGGCGTCGATGCACTCACCCGCTACATGGCAGGGGTCGGTGGCAAGGACAACATCAGGGTTAACGGCATACGCCCCGGCCAAATCATGACCCCGGGAGCGACGCGCGGGACCATCAACGACCCCGACGGTGGGCATCACGCATTCGAGAAACTATTCGACCTGATGCAGATCCTCCCGGGACCGGGTTATCCGGTGGACGTAGCCAACCTTGTGCTTTTCCTGGTCTCAAACGAATCTCGGTTCATAACCGGTGAAATCATCAATATCGACGGGGGAGTGGCAGCAAAGATCTGATCTGGCAGCTATCTGTACTTCCCATAGAGGTTGTTTACAGATTGCAGGGAGGCGAGTGGCAGCGGCGCGTCCCTCTGTCATTGCGAGGAGTTCGACGACGTGGCAATCCTCGACAACGCGATACGGACATCTTCGTCTCCGGCAAGGGCAGTTCTGGCCGGCTCGGTATGTCATCCTGACTTGGATACCGATTGCCACGCCCACCCTGAGCTTGTCGAATGGGTCGTCGAACTCCTCGCGATGACAGTGATTCACTTTGGTCGTGTTCGCGAACATAATCTCTTTCGGGAGAATGACGGCATTAATGGAGTTCACCTCAAGACTGTAAACAACCTCTCTGGGAACTACAGCTATCTACTGGTGCGGATGTGCGGCAGGAGCGACCACCAAAATGACCGATAACTTCGACGTTGAGATGCGGCTGGACGTAAAAGTGCCAATGCGGGACGGCATAGAACTGTCGGCGGATATCTATCTTCCGAAAGCAAAAGGGCCGTTCCCTGTGGTGCTGATGCGAACGCCCTACAGCAACAACATGGACCCGGTGATCGTGAAGGCGCGGGGTCTGGCAAACCGGGGCTACGTATGCATCGTCCAGGACGTCAGGGGCAGGTGGGACTCGGCGGGCGAGTATTACGCCTTCCACCAGGAAGTCGACGACGGTTTCGATACCCAGGAATGGATCGGCCAGCAGGACTGGTGCGACGGGAATATCGGCATGGCCGGTTCGTCCTATGGCGGGTGCGTCCAGTGGCTCAGCGCCCCGCTAAAGAGCAAGTACCTGAAGGCCATGGTGCCCAGGGTCATGTGCACCGACTACTACCAGGGCCTGATGCACCCCGGCGGCGCGTTTCAGCTCAACGTGATGATGACATGGGGCATGCGCACAAACGGCCGGACCGGCCAGAGCATCGACTATCACAACTGGACCGAGGCGTTCCGGGCGTTGCCACTGACCGATCTCGCCGGAAACGCGGGAAGGGACCTGCAGTTCTGGAAAGACTGGCTCGCGCACCCAGACGACGATGAGTACTGGAACGAGGTAAACACCGATAGAAGGTTCGACGAGATAGAGGTCCCGGCCCTGATCATGGGCGGCTGGTACGACCTGTACGCCAACGACGCCTTCGACAACTTCACCGGGCTCAGGGAGCGGGGCGGCAGCGAGACCGCACGCGGCTCAAAGCTGATTGTCGGGCCGTGGCCTCACGCGCTCAGTACATCGACTAAGACAGGCGACATCGATTTCGGTGCAGAGTCCCTCCTTGACCTCGACGGAATCGAGCTCCGCTGGTTCGACAGGTGGCTGAAGGGTATCGAGATTGGGGTCGAGGAAGCTCCGATTAGAATTTTCGTAATGGGCGTCAACCGGTGGCGGGACGAGCAAGAGTGGCCGCTGGCACGGACCGACTGGCAGTCGTGGAACCTGCACTCGGACGGCGGGGCGAACTCGGCGAGGGGGGACGGCAGGTTGTCGCTGGCACCGGTCTCGAACGATCAAGTCGACCACTTCACCTACGACCCAGAATTTCCCGTGCAAACGCTGGGCGGCAACAACTGCTGCTCGCCCGATATCGTCCCCTGGGGGCCATACGACCAGCGACCGGCCGAAGCCCGTCAGGATGTGCTCTGCTACACGACCGATGTGCTGACCGAAGATATGGAGGTCACCGGCCCAATTCGCCTGAAACTGTTTGCATCCACCGACGGACTGGACACCGATTGGACCGCCATGCTGGTCGATGTGTCGCCAACGGGTTACGCGAAGAACCTGTGCGACGGGATCATCAGGGCCCGATATCGGCAGGGGTTCGATAAGGCCGTATTACTGGAACCCGGCACGGTCTACGAGTACGAAATCAAGGTCGGCGTAACGAGCAACGTGTTCAAGAAGGGCCACCGTATCCGGCTCGAGGTCTCTTCGTCGAACTTCCCGAGGTTCGACCGCAACCTCAACACGGGCGGCCAACTCTACAACGAGACCGAAATGAGGGTCGCCCGGCAGACCGTTCACCACTCTGCCGAGTACCCGTCACAACTCATCCTGCCGGTGATACCGCACGGGTGATGGCGGGGTGGAGTGGCGCCAACGGGTGGCGTGCCACTTTCGTTTGAGGAGATGGTGCGAGCAAGACAGGGTTAGATTCCTCCGCCACGGTCGGAATGACGGTGGAATATTCGCCATTACTTCTCGCCGAGCCCCGTCATCTCGACCGCAGCGGAGAGATCTGACGTTAAACTCCTGTGCATCACTTCTTGAACAAGAAAACCTGAGTTTCCTTCTCGATTGCATCGGGACCGGAAAGACCGTTGCGACCGCGGCACGCCCGTGCCGCGATCATTGAGCAGCGAAGTTGGTGGGCCCGGCTGGACTTGAACCAGCGACCAATCGGTTATGAGCTGTGTGCTGTAAACAGCACCTAATGCCACACCGCTTCAGTTGGAATACACCAACTTTGTATCGAATTTACCGACTAACCGAGTGCTCTATCGGCGACTCCAGTTGTCCCTGCACATTAGCA
>JADFLG010000022.1 GCA_022564545.1 Chloroflexota bacterium
CAGCCTCCGCAGCCCAGACCGGGACCGACCACAGGAACACCTTGAACAGGTCCATCGGTGAGCTTACGACCGTAAGTCCTTCCAGCAGCCGTTCAGCTATTCCGAGCAGGCGGTTTCGAAGCCCCCGCCCGACCATGAACATGCTGCGGTCGAGCCACTGAATAACCGTTTCGCGGCTGGCCGTCGAAATAACCACAACGATGACCAGCACCCCGGTGAACGGCAGCAGGGCCGCGAGTGCCAGGACAACTGCCCCGCCCGGTACCCTTGAAGAGATATCGCCGACAGCATGTTCGACGCCGACTGTGCCCATCAGTCCGGCAGCGGCCAGAAAGAACAGCAGGGTCAGCACATCGGATGCGCGCTCGACCGCAACTGTGCCGAATGCAGCGGGCGCGGAAACCGCTTCACGCAGGCTCAGGTAGTACGAGCGGACGACCTCACCGATCCTTACCGGGATCAGGTTGTTGGCCATGTAGCCGACGACCACCACTGTGTAAATGCTGCGTCGAGGCCTTCCAATTAGCGGTCTCAGCAAGAACTTCCATCGACCTGTACGAAACCAGACCGCCATGAAATAGAAAACCAGCGATGGCGCGACGAACACGTAGTTAGCCTCGCCGAGTACACTGCCGATCGTGTCGAAGTCGACGAACAGTACGATGAACACTGCGAGGAATGCCGCGCTGCCAACCGCGCCGAACCAAAATGCCCTGTTACCAAAGATCATGAAATGTCGACGGTTTCCCTGAATTGCCTGGCCTGTACTGGCTGACCAGCACTGGCAAAATTGAGTAGTCGTTTTATTTCAGTGGCTACTTCACGGGCACCAGGGGGATCTGGTCAGAGAAGTAAACGAACGAATCGATCGTGCCAAGCGGATTCGATAGCTTCCGGTAGAGGAAGTAGTCTATCGACCCTTTCCACCGGTTTGGGTCGATCAGGGTGGCGAAGAACGTTTCCGGCGTTAAATCCCGATAACGCTCGGGGAACCACCAGCGGTGCACCAGCCTGCGACCGTCCGAAAAGCCGTCGGGAAGTTTAGTAGTCGCCTTATCGTTGTTGTTCGCGTTAATTACCGCGATCAGCCGGTCTTCACCGACTTCGGCCTCGTCTGTTGTGTGATCGGTGTAGGCCACCTGTGTGTAGCGCCGCAGGTACCACTGCCACGGCCATGAGTAGGCGTCCCTGGTATCGATTGCCAGCTTAATCTCAGACCGGTCACCCGTAAGTTGCGCGGTTTGCTCGATCTCTTTTGCCAGCTTGTGCAAATCGGGTGATGTCTGGGTGTACACGAGCATTTCCCGGGGGACGTCACCGTTCTGGTAACTGGCGATCCAACCGGCCCGGAACGTTAACCCGAACAGCAACACCGCGGTTACGAGGCCGATAATTCCGAGCGCCTGTGAACGACCCATCCGGCTGGCAAGTACCTGAAGTCCCAGCAGGAGCAGCCCCAGACCGGCGAGAATCGCCCAGGTAGAAGCGAACTGCCGACTGCCTTCTCCAAGGTCCTGGAACACAATTTTCCACAACAGCAAATAGAAGACCGGGACCCCGGCAAGGGCAAGCCCAGCCCTGCTGCGGACCGCCCTGTGCCAATCGATCGACATCACGACGTCGTTTATCATCTTTGCGGCCAGGATGATCGCCGGGAGAGAGACGTTAACGAGCAGCCACGGCATTTTTTCGCCCGCCTGCGTGTAGGCAATAAACGTGCCGATCGTCCAGAAGATAAGAAACCGGTTGATTTTTGACGTTCTGAGCACGAACGGGACGGCGATGAACGACGCGTAGACAACCAGCAGCGCCAGCTTGCCCACAATGGTCGAAACGTCCTGCTCAGATCCCTGCACAATTCCCCGCTCGAAACTCAGGCTCTCGTTTGCGAGGACCACCATCCCCGCAACGACCAGCAGAATGAGCAACAAAGGGCGGAATCCCGACTTGAACCCGTAGTAGACCGTGGCAGCGCCGGCCACCGCGAAAGGCATGAACTCGTAGATCGCACCAAGCGTGAAATAGTAGTACCAGGGCTGGTTGCCCCGGGCGACATCCTGCTGAGCGAGCCAGTAGCCCAGCGATTGCCATGCGCCACTCCCGACACCACCGAGATTCGAGCCGAAGTTCGCGAACAGCATTACGAATATGGTGGCGAAAATGGCCCATGCTCCGAGGAATACCCTGCGTTTCCAGTACCAACCGAATAAGAGCGAGGCGGCCAGCAGCGCAGAACTCACACCAATTGCGATTGGCCAGCCTTGTCCGTCGGGACTGCCAGTTGCCACACCGGGCAACCCGTCTTCGGCTGCGAGCGTTACGCCGAGTGTGCTTTGAAATACAGCTGTTCCGGCAGCGAGCAACGGCAGGATTAATGTTGCCAGCAGGACCAGGAACGATGCTGTCGGACTGAACTCGCTGAGAGTCCGCCGGGCGTAGAGCCAGTCGCGAAGTTCCCGCCATACCTGGGTCACGAGGTAGGCGATGAGCAATGCCACCACGATGTACATGGTTTCCTTTGTCGTGAACCCAATTGCGACCAGACCGGCACCGATGTACAGCCACCGGTGCTTTCGCTCGTCAATGTACCGCCACATCACCCCGACGAGCGCGAGCGCGAATACGGCCATGAATATGTCGTTTCGAGCAAAGCGGCTGAAATAGAGCATCGACGGCGAGAACGCGAGCATTAACGCCGCGATCAGAGCGCCGACCTGCCCTATGCGGGGCCTCAGCAGCAGCGGTACGAGTACAAGGCCCGCTCCGAAAAGCGCCACAGGAAGCCGTAACGAGAAATCGCTATCACCGACCAGGAAGAACGAAGTCGCTATCGAGTAAAACTGGAACATCCCGTGCATCAATGGGTTGTGATCGTACCCGGCGCCGTTGAACAGCTGGTATGCGAAATATCCGTGCAGGCTCTCATCGTGATGGACGGCGCGCCCGCCAAGGTCATAAAGACGCATCGCGAGTGCGATCAGCACCAGCCCGGCGTAGATCGACCACTCGATTCGGAACGGGATATTCAGGCCGGCGGTCGTTTCAGAGCCACCTGAACGGGCCTGCCGGACAGGGCGATCAGGCGCGCCATGTTCTGCTGCGTCTCCCGTGGTCCAAAGCCCACCGACCCACCGACCGGTGGGGGGCTGTAGCTGTTCTGCTGGTGTGTTCTCGGTCGTCAACTGCTATCGATTGATTCTGAACACGGTGAAGTCGCCGAGTTCGATGATGCGGTCACCAAGCGTATCGAACATCGACATGTCGATGTTGCCGTAGGTTGATGTTTCACGTGGCCCGACGACCACCAGTGTCAATGAATATTTATCGATCAGATCGCGCAACTCTTGCTCGTCATCGGTTGTATAGATTGTCTCGACATCACCCTGGCGGTCGGCGAAAGACTCGTCGGTCCCGTGCCATTGCCTTTCATGGCCCAGCCAACCAAGAATCGTGGGAACACCCGTTGCGCCGGCGATCCTTGCGTAATCGGTGTAACTACCACCAAATTCATCAACTGCCTCGACTAAAACGTCATCCGCACCGGCCATTTCACGAATCTTTTCGATCACGTCCCTTTCTTCTTGATCCCGGGCTTCAAGAAAACTCAGGCTGTCCAGGTTGGGACCCAGTCCTGAACCGACCGTTTTGGTCACGGCAGACGCGACCGGAAAATAAACCGAACTGACAACTACTACGGCGAGGACCGCGATTCCGGTTCTGCTAATCCATACCGCCCGACCGGCAAGCGCGGGGTGGTCCCGCCACCATATGTACGTGCCGAACCCACCCACAATAGAGAGCAGTATCCATGCCTGGTAGTAGAACTTGAATACGGTGTTCATGCGATCGCCAAACAGGTCGTGCACGAAGAACAGCTCGGCGGCGAACAGCAGATAAATGGCGAGGGCCCCGAGGAGCAGCACGTAGTGCGCCCCGTCGTCGGCACCCCGGCGGGCCCTGCTGAGCGTTACAGCGATCAACACGACGGATATCACGCCAAGCAGTCCGGTGACTGGCAATCGAGAGATCACGTCGGCGGGCCGGGCATTGTCGTTGAAGGCGAGGTGTGTTGCCGCCCACACGAGCCAGGGTACGACCACGAGCGCAAGGCCGGTAATCCACGCAGGACGCCAGATCAGCTGGCGGTCCGGCTGGCCGGGACTTTTTTGGCCCCGCAACCGTTCATACACGGTGGTCGTGTATTTATTCGCAAGTGCTATGGCGATTGGCGCGACCACAATCATTAAAAGTAGCCATACAGAGAGGAAGTGAACAGGTCGCGTGCCGTATTTGACCGGCGCGATGGGAGGCCACTGGACCTGGCTCTCGGCCGTTCCGAAGTAAAACGGCGCGTAGATCAAGATTCCTGCAATCCACAGCGCACCGAGCGGCAATGCTGCCTGTATCAGTGTCTTGAGTCCGGGCCCGCGGGTCAAAACCCACCCTGCGATTACGAGACCGGTCGAGAGCATCAGCAGCAGGCCTACGTCCCAGAAGTTGATAAACCCGGACGAACCGATGACGACTGCCGCGATCAACGCGGCCGGGATATTTCGTCTCAGCGCGCCGAACGAAATGGAACGGTGCGCGATGAACAGGGCGGTCAATATGGTGATCCCGGTCAGCAGGAACGGAATCGACATCAGGTGCGGATGGAAATCGCCGAGCAGGAAACTGAAGAACGGATATTCCTGGATGGTGCGGTCGAGTTCGTTCCCGGTCTCCCCAAACGTGTTGATGATCCGGGAGCTCTCCCACCACCACCAGAAGTCGTCAGGTCGCCACGTCACGATTCGGTCGACGCGGTCGTAGTTGTCCCCGTTGTACCAGTTCAGGAGCCAGTCAGGGGCGACTCTCGTGATGTCGAGCAGTGTCCACAACCCCGACAGGTTCGATACCAGCAGTAGCAAAAAGGACGACACCCCGCCGGCCAGCAACGCGACCTTTGTGCTGGCCCCGTCTCGCCAGACCAGCGTGGTGACCAGCGCTGCCGCTACCGACGCTGCCATCCCCGCCACCAGGGCGATTCCAACGTTGAACGCCACGGCAGGCCCGGTACCCGCCATTGCATTTACCCCGCCGTAGATCCAGTACCCGAAGTAGTAATAGGCGATCGGTTCGCCAGCCAGCCACAGGTCTTCAGGTGGCGCGTATTCGGCACTGGTGACTGCGGTCAGCATCATCAGGTCCATCGGCTTTTCGGTCCCTGCCGCCGCGGGATCAAACGCTCGCATGGACAGGAACATCAAGAAGAACGCCAGGAATATCAATTCGATTGTGACGATGATCCGCCATCGGCGAACGAGTGTTTTGCGGAGGCGTTTCCAGTCAGAACCAAGAACCCAGGAGCTGCCAAAACCAAGAACGATAAGAAATACCCACCAGGTGAGCGGCGTGTTGGGAACCAGGCGGGTGTAAGAAGCGAGCCATACGGCGGTGGCAACAAGCAACATGCCGACAGGTTTCGAAATCGCCCACCCACGGTCGGCAAGCACGGGGAACGCACGCGCCACAATCGGGAACGCGGCAAGCCCGATCAGCTCGACCGTAAGCAGTGTTGCGATTGCCTGCAGCATGTTTTGTAAGTTTTGTTGTGACTGTTAGCTGGTGGCTGGTGGACTACTCTGCGGGGTCCGGGAGCAGCGCTTCGGCAAACGCCCCGGCATCGAAAGCCGACATATCGGAAGCCTTTTCACCCGTGCCAATGAACCAGATAGGCAGGCCCAACTCCCCTGCTATTGCCAGGGCCACACCACCTTTAGCGGTGCCGTCCAGCTTGGTCAGGAACACCCCGTTGCACTGGACAGACTCAGTAAACGATTTGGCCTGCAGCATTCCGTTTTGACCGGTTGTGCCATCGATTACCAGTAAAACCCGTTCGGTAAACCCACCGCTGTTCTTTTCTACGATGCCACGCACCTTACGGAGTTCCTCCATCAGGTTGTGCGTGGTGTGCAGGCGGCCGGCGGTATCGATGATTAGCAGGTCGACACCCCGTGCTCGTGCGGCATTCAGGGCGTCGAATACAACGGCACCCGGATCGCTGCCCGCTTGCTGAGAAATGACCGGCACGTCAAGTCTCTCGCCCCAGATCTTGATCTGTTCGATCGCGCCGGCCCGAAATGTATCGGCGGCGGCCAGCATCACATTCTGCCCTTCGGCTTTTGCGACCTGCACTAATTTTGCGATCGAGGTGGTCTTGCCGGAACCGTTTACACCAACCACCAGCAACACCACCGGCTCGCCATCGGGGAACGGGTCGACGCCAGACGAATCTGTCAGCATTTCGGCTATTTGCGACCTCATTCTCACCCTGACTTGATCGGGTTCTTTCAGTGATTCTTCATCGACAACGTCCTGGAGCCCGTCGATCAGGTGCGTGGCGGTGTTGACGCCTACGTCGGACACAATCAGCGCTTCTTCCAGTTCGTCCCAGAAATCGTCATCGATGCTCGAGCGGCTGAATAATCCCGAGAGCCGGTCTCGCCACGCCGAGCCGGTCTTCTCCGAACTCGCGGCGGTACGTTCTTTCTTTTTGAATACGCCGAACAGTGTCTATTCCTAAATCTTCGTATGCGAGAGGGTTTTGCCAGAAGGGTTTACGAACTGGACTGCGGACCGGTGTTCGTATTTGACATGAGCAGAGCCAACGCTTTGCTGGCTGCTTCGCGTTCGGCATCGATTTTCCTGGAACCCGAACCAGACGCAACGGGTTCAGAACCGATGACCACTTCCATTGTGAAGACGATATCGCCCGGGAGACCGGACTCTGATACCAGATGATATTCAGGAGGTTTTCTCCCGTTCGCCTGCAAATGTTCCTGCAGCAGCGATTTGGGGTCCTTGCGGGTTTCGGCCCTGAGCGCCTCGTCGACATGCTCCCCCAGCCACCGGTTCACGAACGAGTTGGCCTGCCGGGAGCCGCGATCGACGTAGACTGCCCCGACTATGGCCTCGAAGGCGTCGGCGAGGTTCGAAGACCTGTCGGCCCCGCCGGCAGTCGCCTCGCCTTTGCCCATAACCAGCCACTGGCCCAGCCCGATGGTCCTGGCAACAAGCGCCAGCGTTTCCTTTCGCACGACCTGTGAGCGCCTGACCGTAAGGTCGCCCTCCGGCAGCTCGGGCGCTCCCGTGAACAGGCGGTCGGCTATGACCATGCCGACGATCGAGTCGCCAAGAAACTCAAGTCGTTCGTTGGAGCCCACATACGAACCTGATTTCTGCTCCGGCGGATGCTCATTCACATACGACTGGTGCGTAAGCGCGAGAGCAAGTACGTTCTGGTCATTGAACTTGACGGTCAGGGCAGCTTCCGCCGCGTCGAGTTGCTCGGGTCCTAGGGGAGTGGTCGGCAACGGGGGCTAATCTCTCGCATCTCGTGGCCACGGTGGCTGCGGACGTTTCAGTTCACCGAAATACTTTCGGCCGCTCGCGATACCCATGAAGTCGTTGAAGGCGCCCATCGCTTCGTCTTCGGGTGGCGTGAACATCTTCAGAAACGCTGATGTGCCGTTTTCGAACACGAACGTCGGGGTCCCAAACACTCCGATCGCTACAGCCGATTCGTGATCTTCGCCAATCTCCCGGAGTGATGTCGGATCATCCAGCACAGCCGTGAAATCGGACATGTTGAGCCCGGCTGCATCGGCAACCGCGATTACCGACTCGCGCGACCGGATGTCTTCCCGTTCAACATGTTTAATGTCGAGGATTTTCTCCATGTACGTGTTGTGTGCCTCTGTTCCCTGGGCCCGTGCGGCAATCCCGCCGCGCAGCGCCCACAGGCCACGACTGGTGTAATCGGAGCCCTGTTCCCAGGCCTTCCAGTCGTCACCTTCCGTGGAGTTGACCTGCTCCAGGGCGAAGCTGCGCCAGTTTATTTGAAGGTCGTCGCCGAGCTCTTCTTTCACCATGGCCAGCCACATGCCAGCCTGTCTTACCCACGGTCAGGTGTAGTCGATGAAGATGTCTATCTTTATTGGCTTAATTGGCTTGATCGGCGTTTCAGTTTCCATCGCTGTTGATATTGCTTTCTTGTGTCCTTGAGTGGGCGCCTGGACAAGTGCCTGTTCAGATTTTAGCCCAAATTTTGGATACGCTACATCGAATCGTACGGGCAATGAATCCAGATTTTTACATAGTATTCAGGTTTATCTGCAATAACGTCTGGTTCTCTGAGTTTGCCGAACCTAGCACAACTTCTGACATCAAAATCTTCGGTTGAGCAACGACGGATCATCGATCTGTGCCGGGAATTGTCCGCTGACATTGCAAATGTTGATGGCGTATACGTCGTCGGTGGTTTCGTTCGTGATGTGATCCTGGGCCGCAAACCGGGCGATGTAGACATTTCGGTCGTTGGTGACGCGGGTGCGTTCTCAGAGGCGCTTGCCGACAGGCTTGGGACGAGCCGACCGGTCGAATCGGAGTTCCTGACCTACAAGATCGTCGACCGCAAGTTGGGCGATGGCAAACTCACCGATGATGACGGAGCCACGCCTGTTGGCGCAGCCACGATCGACGTTGTTACTGCCCGGTCAGAATCCTATCCCGAACCTGCGGCGCTCCCCGAAGTGGTCCCATCGTCGATCGAGGACGACCTGAGAAGACGCGACTTTACTGTCCACTCGATGGCCGTCTCACTGTCGGGTTCAAGCTGGGGAAACCTGGTAGATCCGATGAACGGTTTTGGCGACATCATGCGCAAGCGAATCCGCGTGCTGCACGATTCGAGTTTTATCGACGACCCGACTCGAATGTTCAGGGCTGTCCGCTACGCGAACCGGCTGGATTTTTCGATCGATTCACGCACCGAAATTTTGATCGCCGAATCGCTCGGAAACGTCGACCTTTTGAGTGGAGCGCGCCTGCGCAACGAGTTCGAGTTGATATTGGCCGAACCGAAGCGCGTCGATATCCTTCGCATGTCAGAGGAGCTCGGGTTGCTCGCCGCGATCAGTCATGGCCTGCGGGTTGGCTCGCGGTCGCTTAAGGTCCTCGAATCTCCAAATTCAAATGCGATTGAAGACCTTCTGGCATTGACGACGTTCGGGCTGAGCCACGAAGAAGCCGAGCAGACTGCGCACCGCTTCGATGGCCCGGATGCATGGACAATGACGATCAAGGGGAATCCACGGCTTGCGGACCTGGTGACGGTACTGGACCGCACCGACATCCGGCGCAGTGAAATCGCCGAGATACTGGACGCAATCCCGCTGCCATCCATACGCGCATATATTGCTGCCGGGCCACCATTGCCGAGGCGGGACCGGATGGCCGATTACATGGACAGGATCAGGTTCGAAAAACCGGAAATCACCGGGGATGACCTGATCGCAGCGGGAATACCCGAAGGACCTGTCATCGGCCAGCTAATTGACCTGGTAAAGCGGGCCCGCCTCGACGGTCAGGTCAATACCAAACAGGAAGAACTAAAACTGGCGAAAAGCCGGCTGCCGGGGTTCCTGACAGGCCCAGGCTAGCCACAGTTTTACCCGTGTTCTGCCGAGGGTATGCCAGTCCCATCGCCCTCCCAGGGACAGCGTTACCGTGGGTCAAGGCCGATACCAGAAACAGGCGTTGATGGCACCAACAGACCGACCCACACTCTAACTCCCTCCTTGCACGGGGCACGGAAGGGAGAACTACTCAGTTAGCGTCCGTCCTCAGGTAACGCCCGTTCTGTGTGCGCACCGCCCCAGTCGGCGGCACGGCGGGCCAGTCGCTCCCGGTGGAACATGTACTGGTTCGCGAGCGCGGAGTGCTCTCCGAAGTAGTCCCTGGCCCAGTCAGCAGCGTATGACAAACTCGCCTTTTCGGGAACGTCGTACCACCTGTGCAGCGCACGAAGAATGTGGCGGTCGACAATGAACGACTCCGGCTTGTCGAGTGAGAACGCGAGCACGCAGTCGGCAACCTTCCTGCCAACCCCGGGTAACTCTGTCAGGGCGTTTCGTGCGTCTGTGTACGACGCTTCCCGCAGATCAGACAGTCTGAGTTGCCCCAACGCTACTGCTTCGGCAGCTGGAACCAGATACTTCGCCCTGAAGCCCAGGCCCAGATCGCGCAGAAACTGCTCGCCAGCTTCAAATATCGTCTCGGGTTCAGGAAACGATACATCGCGTGTTTTACGGCCAATGGAATAGCCAAGACGCTCGGCTACAACCCCTACGTTCAGTTTTATACGGGGAATGTTCGAGGTGCTCGAACAGATGAAGCTGAAGAGGCACTCCCATGGGTCCTGTCGCAATACCCGCAGGCCCGAATAGCCGCGCAGAGCCGGACCCAGGCACGGGTCGTCGGCAAACCGCGTTCTGAACCCTTCGAGGTCCTGGTCTTGCCCCATGTAGTCGGATAGCGAATGAGTCAACCCCGACGCATCTTTGCCATCGGCTGGCCTGACCACCAGGCCACCGTCGGCCTCGGCAATTGTGACGACCCGGCGTCCTATGACTCCCCTGTATGCACCGTCGTTTTGAGGCCACCACCTGAAAGCCTGCCCGCCATCCAGGGTCGCCTCCAGATCGACAAATCCGACCGGAAGAAACACTTGTTCAACTGTGGTGATATCGGTTGCCGTTTGATTTTCAGGAATTATCACTCAAACGTTCCATTGCGCCAGCTTTCCAACAGCGGGAACAGGCGCTCGGTGCTGACCCGGCGGACAGCAGTTTTTGGCAACGCACGCTGGAACTTCACCCCGTAATTTTTGGTCACGATCCTGTTGTCGAGGATAACGAACACCCCGCGGTCCGTCCGCGACCGGATCAAGCGGCCAAAACCCTGCCTGAACCGCTGGACCGCCTCGGGGATGCTGTACTCCAGAAATCCGTCCTCGAACCGCTCGCTGCGTGCAGCCACGATCGGGTCGGTGGGGACCGGGAACGGCAACCTTGCCATTACGAGCGCATCGAGTGTTGCTCCCTCAAGGTCAACGCCTTCCCAGAGGCTACTTGTTCCCAGAGCGATGGTCGGCCCTTCATCGGCAAGCATTCGCATGATTCGCGCCGGTGACCCATCGGCGCCCTGCGCGATCACCCTGATTCCCATCTGGTTCAGTACCGGGGTGATCGCTTTTCTTGCATTGTCGAGAGCTGATATCGATGTGAACAGCGCCAGCACCCTGCCCTCGTCGGCCGTACTTGCCCTGGCAATATCGACCAGCGCATCGGCGGTCGCATTGGCAAATCCCGGCGCACCCGGTTCGGGCATGTCTTCTGGAACCACAATCAGCGCGTTGTTTTTATAGTCGAACGGTGAACCGAGAACAAGGTCGGAGCCACCCTCCATGCCGATCGACGCCCGGTATCGCTCGAAACTCTTTTCATAGGCGACCGTTGCACCGGTAAGTATCACGGTCCGGTCGGAGCTGAACAATGCCTGGTTCAGCTTTGCGGAGACATCGAGCGGCGCGCCGTTGATATTGGTCCCCCGGTTGCCCGACTGGGTCCGAATCCAGTAAACACTGTTGTTGTCGGGCTCTGGAATTGCTTCTCGGAGCGACGAAACTGCCGATTCGACGGAATCTTTTACGGCGTATGCATCAAGCACGAGACCCTCGGACGAGGTGTCTTTGGCGGCTGAAGCCTGCTCGCAAAGTATGCCGAGGTGCTCTGAAACCTCCAGCAACCGCGCATTCGCGTTCTCCCACATGATTTCGAAGTCGCTCCATATCGGCTGACTCCGGACTGCCCCGGTAAGCCTCAGTTCGGCTCCCGTTTGTGTACCTGTTGACGCGGCTGCAGCGATCCCGGTCGCCATCTCGAACATCGTCGAAGCGTTCTGGATTGCCGCGTTGACAGCTCCGGTCGCCTCCGACGCTATGTTCGCCGAGGCGTCCAGGGCGCTGATCTCACCTTCAGATATGATTCGCGCCAGTCGTGCCAGAATGCCCCGGTTACCGATCAACTGCCGTAAATCGTTCTCCAGCTGGAACTGGTTCACCGAGAAGCCAAGGTGAGTAGTCGCCGCCGATTCGAGGTGGTGGGCTTCGTCGATTATCAGCACATCGTGATCGGGGAGCAGTCCGCCGCCCATGGCGATGTCCGACATCAACAGTGCGTGGTTGATGATTACGACGTTGGAAGAACTGGCCTGGTTACGCGCTTTTCGCAGGAAACAGGGCCCTTCGTTTGACGGGCACATCGCCGCACCCTGGGCGGAGTAGCGAGTGAACATCGGCGTCATTCTGCCCAGTGCCAGCTCGCTCCGGTCGCCCGTTACCGTCTGCCTCAGCCAGACCAGGATTTTCGACAGGAGTTTTGACTCTGTGTCGTTCGGCTCGGTGTGGAGCACCGCGTTTTGCCATCGCTTGAAGCAGAGGTAGTTTGCCCTGCCCTTCAGCTGGGCGGCGCGCACCTGGTCGGGGGATTCACCAAATTCCGCCAGGGCAGCTTTTGTTATCTCGACATCCTTACCGATGAGTTGCTCTTGAAGGTTGATCGTGTTTGTCGAGATCATCACCTTCCCGCCGGTGCGGATCGCGTGGAGCACTGACGGGATCAGATAGGCAATTGACTTTCCGACACCCGTCCCGGCTTCGACGACAAGGTGTTCACCGCTCTCAATCGCGGCCGCCACAGCCCTTGCCATCTCGACCTGCTCCGGGCGGGACTCGAAGCCAGGCAGCGACTTTTCCACTGACCCGCCCTCGTTGAAAATCTCCTCGACGGCAGCGGAAATGCCGTGCTCACCCTCTTCGTATTTGTGTGGTTCGACCGATGGAGACTTACCGGCAGACCGAAGGCGCTGCGAGAGTTCTTTTGTATCGATGCCAGTCAGGCTGTCGCCAATGGGAAGTCGTGGCGAACCGTTCGAATCAAGCACTCGTGTTACGAGTTTGCCAAGGGGTGTGCCTGAATGCGAGCCAAGGGCTTTCACCTGCTCCAGCACCGACCGGTCGAACCCCTCGATGAGACCCAGCAAATACAGGAACAGGTCACGAGTGACCAGTGCGTCGGAGAGTGCACGGTGCGGGTTGTCGTGCGAAAACCCGAAACGCTGGGCCAACCGGCCGAGGCTGTATTCGGGGCCTGCGGGCAGGGCGATTTCCGCCATCGACATCGTGTCGTACACACCGTCTGGATAGATCTTGTGCGATCTCAGGAACGAAGCGTCGAACCCGACGTTGTGACCAATGATCGGGACACCTGAAATAAATTCGGCCAGACGTGGTTTGATCTCGTCCCAGTCCGGTGCCGAATCGACATCTTCCTGGGTTATTCCGGTCAGGCCGACGATGAAGCTCGAAAGCCTGCTGTGGGGGTTGACCAGTTCGCTGAAGGTATCGATCTGATCATCGCCGCGGAACTTGACCGCGCCGACCTCGATGATGTGGTCAGAACTTGCACTCGTACCCGTAGTTTCGAGGTCGAGCGAGATGAGTATGTCTTCTCTGATCCCTGTCAATTATCCGCGTTTTTCGATGATTCGGTGATAAATTTTCGCTGCGCAGCGACGAATGAGCAAGGCTTATGGGACTCTACCCGAATCCCGCTGACAGGGAGCCGCGGGTGGCGTTCGAATGTCCGATTAATCCACTTCTCGGTCCTTGTAGGCTACTGCAAAACTCCCTCTCCTCGGGGAGAGGGTTGGGGTGAGGGGGAATGTTGCTGAATAGGTAATAACCGTTCGAAAGCATCAAAATCACCGTTGAATCATTCCCCTCAACCTCACGCCCACCCATAGACGCCCGCCTCCCCAGGGAGAAGAAACCAATCACGCCGGTCGACGTATGGTTGAGACAGCCTCCGCCGCGGCCGGGAAGAGCATATGTCGCCTTCGTCTCAGTACCCGGCAGTCGTCAGCACCCGCTCGACGTTGTCGAACCCTGTTCCGATTTCACCCGCATCGATCGCTCGAATCACTTCCGTCATGGCCGCGTTGACCGGCGTATCCACTCCAGCCGCTGCACCCTGCTGACACACGAAACCGTTCATTTGCTCGATCTCGGTCGGACGGCCCTTCACCACGTCCTGGGCCATTGACGGCCGCCAGTTCGCGCCCGACGTATTTCCAGCAAGCGCTCCGTCCAGCGTTTCGTACACATCACCCTGTGATGCATTCGCCCATTCACTGGCCGGTCGCCCACCGAAATCTTCCACTTCATATCCCAATGCCAGCCCGACCGCAGCGCATTCCTGCGCCAGGCGAATCTGCAACTCGCGGCCCCGGGCATGCTTGTTGAGATCGGCCGTGCCCATTCCACTGGCAGCAACCACGGCATTACCCATCGAGTTTTGACCGAGCTTGGCCCACCGTTCACCCCACAGGTTGGTCGTAATCTTGCCGCCGTCAAGGGGGTCAAGAATTTCGATGAGCTCGTGAAGCCTGGGTGTGTCGCTGCCATCGTGATTGCCCGCCCTGAACACCAGGTGGCCGTGATCTCGCCGTCGTGTGTCGCCGGACCGCTCGACCTTTCCGGCCTCCCACAATGCGACGCCAATGCTAGACATCACCAGTCCGACAGCCCGTTCGGCACCCACGGCAGCCGCGATCGCAGGGTCGGTCCATGTGTTCTGAGACGAAACAATATATCCCCCGGGCTTCACGAACCTGTTGATGAACGTCGCTGCCCAGGATGTGTCATACGCCTTCACCGCGACGAACCCGATGTCGAATCGTTCTTCACGGGCCAAGATCTCGTTTTCGTGAAGGTGATAGGCTGCCGGGTGTGCGATAAACGGGTCGTGCGGTCCACTGACTTCCAGCCCATTATTGCGGACGGTTTCGACCTGTTCGGCCCACATATCGACCATCGTGACGTCGTGACCGGTGTGCGACAGCCATCCACCGATGTACGAACCGACTGCCCCGGCTCCGATGAAGATGATCCGTTTGTTTCTTGATTCGGTCTGCATCAGTCGTTTCTCAAGGGTTTTACTGGCGAATTGGGGCGTGAGGATACCGGCCGATTTAAAGGGCCGTGTAGAAGCTGACGAGACTGTGATGGCGGAAAGAGACGTGACAAAGCTGGATACCTGGTTCCAATTCCCACAAAATCCCGGTCGTAGGCATTGTTCAACGCCAAGGTTCGGCCGGGGCTTTAGTGACTACAAGACGCGGAGTCTGCCAGCATCGTCCAGCTTATCGAGCAGACGGTGCGGAAAGATGGGGCAACGATCTATGCAGATGAGTTCGTCCCATACCGTAATCTGACCAAAACTGGGTACGGCCACAAGCGGATTCAGCATAACGCTCAGGCGTACGTCAAGGGTTACGTTCACACAATTGCCGTTGAGTGCTTTTGAAGTTTGCGGAATCGTGGCGTCGGTGGGGTGTACCATTCCGTCGGACGTGACAACATTCAGAGCCACGCCGACGAATACAAGTTCAGACGCCTCCATCGCTATGACGAACAGCCCATGTTCGTCTCTCTCGCGGACCGGTGAAGAAAGACCGAGCCGGGAAGTACGGGAAATACAGTCCGGTCAGAGATTAGGATGCGGCCAGTTTGTCGCGTGAAAAGCGCGGCGTGGCATCGGAGTAACATCATGCCATCTACCCCCGTCACAATTTACCTTGAAGGCGATGTCCCGTTTCAAGACTTCGCCACGGCGATTCAAGCCTTTTGGGGCCTCATATCCAACCTTTCCCGCGAAGTCTCTCCACAAGCGACCATACACTGGACAGTAGAGTCGTTGGAGGTTGGCAGTGCCACCGCAACGGCGCGAGGTGAATCAGAATCTCGTGAAGCGCTGGAGCGTGTAGCTGACGCATACCTGAGAGTTGGCAAGGCTCAAGAAGAACGCACTAGTATTCCGTACTCCCCTGGCGTAGTTCGTGAAGCGGAAAAACTGGTCGGCATTGTCAACGGGAATATAACCGCAGTGCGCTTCCTCACCGGCGAGGGTGAGGCAACCGTCTACGGCGGAGACCTTGACCGCAAGGCAACGCAGAGCCAGTTGACAGCGGGTTACGGTGCGGTGACTGGCCGTATACAGACCTTGTCGAGTCGCGGGAGCCTCAGATTCACGCTTTATGATCTGACCTCCGACCGTGCGGTTCACTGTTATCTGGCAGAAGGTCAAGAAGAGATCATGCGGGATGCATGGGGTGAACTGGCGACGGTCGAGGGGTGGGTCAGTCGCGATAGGTTGACCGGTCGTCCGATATCGATTCGACGGGTCAGTGATGTATCGATCCGCGAGGATGTCACTCCTGGAAGTTTTACGGACGCAAGAGGTGCTGTTCCAGCTCCGAACAGCGCGAAGGCTCCGGAGGACGTAATCAGGGAATGGCGTGATGCCTGACGAACTCAGCCAAGTCTACTGGGATGCCTCTTGTTTCAGCTCGTACATTAATGGGCACGCGGGACGCGTCGATACGCTTGATTCGGTACTGGAAGAGGCGCGGACAAGTAAGGGCGGCCTCGAAGTCGTTACATCTGTGGTGTCCAGAGTCGAGGTCGCGTACAGCCTGCAAGAAGATCAACAGAGGCAACTGAGCGACGATGAAGAGGCGCGGATCGCGAAATTTTGGGCCGACAATTCAGTGGTGAAAACCGTTGAACTCTATGACCTAATTGTTGACGAAGCGAGAGGCTTGATCCGCCAAGTTATGCCCAGCCGATTGCGCTTGAAGCCAATGGACGCTATTCATCTCGCCACTGCCAAAAGATTGGGTGTTCGCGAAATACACACCTACGATAAAAAGTGGTTGAATCAAAATTATGTCGACCTGATTGGGATTACGATAAACGAGCCAAATTCAATCCAGCCAATGCTGCCTAATTTTGGCCCCACTGACTAGGGCGCGCAATTGGCTGTGCAGACCGCCTTCTTGATCAACCGAAAAAAACCCGTTCGCTGATCACACCCGATCACTTGTTGCAATTCATTGATCTTTGACTCGCGCAATTGGTCATCCTCGAGTGGGAGGGCGGTTGGCACACTTTTTTTGGTTGCGTACCCACCGTCTAGCAAACGGTATCCGCGCGGGCAGGCGATACCCGCAATCCCCGAAATCTGCCCCACAAACAAACGCCATCAGTCGTAATAAACGGCTTCCGAGCCGGTCTTTCGCCGTTCTGAGCTCTCAACAAACTCGTCCTGCATTTCAGTTGGCGGGTAGGTGTAACGGTGCCTGGACATCAGCCACGATTCGGCGGGTTCGTCGCTCGTGCGGACCGTAACGTCCTTCCGGTCCTTAACCGACGCCTTGAGACGTGTGCCCAGACCGGGCTCGGTCGGGGCCATCAGGAAGCCGTCTTCGATCACAAAATCCGGCTCGATAAAATCCCGGTACCAGCCGAGGTGCATCGCCCTGTTGTACTCCATGATCATCACGTTCGGCGTGGCCATCGCGATATGGGCGCAGGCGAACATGTTCACGGGCCCGACGCAATCATGGGGCGCAATCGGCATTTGATGCACTGACGCCAGGATTGCGATTTTCTTGACCTCGGAGATTCCGCCTGTCCATGTGAGGTCGGGCATCGTGATCCTGGCCGCTGAAGATTCGATAAACCGCCGGTGCTGGTACCTGGTCATCAGCCGTTCTGCAGCCGCTATCGGCGTCGACGTGGCCGACTGGAGCCTTGCGTGCGCTTCCTCGTTCAGCGGTGAAATGAGCTCCTCATGCCACATCGGGCGTAACGGCTCCATTTCCCGGACGATCTTGATGGCGTTGGGGAGGTTCCATTTGCCATGAGCGTCATTCGCCACTTCAATCTCCATGCCCAGTTTGTCGCGTATCTCCCGCAGTGGGCGCAGAGCCCAATCGAGATCATCCTTGAACAGCAGCTGCCCGTCGGATTCCCTTGCGATGAAATCAGTGGGCGACATCTTCATTCCAGTAATGCCCTCGTCAAGCAGACGTTTTGCCACTCCCACGGGGTCGGTCCAAACGTCGTAGCCATCGGTGATGTCGCCATACACACCGAGTGTGTTGTATACCCTGATCTTGTGCCGGGTCCCGCCACCGATAATCTCGAAGATCGGCATTTGCAGCGCCTGCCCCTTGATATCCCACAGGGCCACGTCGATCGCCGAGATCGCCCTCATTTCGGCACCGCCGTACCCGGCGTGGTCCGACAGACGGAACATCGTCTGCCAGTGCCGCTCTATCTCGGCCGGGTCACGCCCGATCAGGAGCGGCCCGAAATGGTCGTGGACGGCCGATTCGACGGTCGATGCGGCATACCAGGTTTCCCCGAGGCCGATCAGGCCCGTGTCAGTGTGAAGCTGGACAAAGATCAGTTCGGGGAACTGGCCGACACGAATGGTTTCGATCCTTGAGATGATCATCAGTCACCTCTTTTTTCGTCTTTGGCATCACTGTCGCCGTTCTTGTACCACGTGGCGATGCCACCGCCGGGGCCGCCTGTGGGAGTGTCGCCCTGGCCCGACGAGAGCCGTTCCGCGTCCGAGTATCCGAGCGAACGGAACTCCATGATTTCTTCCATTTCGGACCACATCTTCTCGGAGAAATTATCGCCACCCGCCCAGCCTTCGTCGTTCATGCCGGGAATAGCTACGGATTCATCGGTGACCCGGGTTTCGCAATCGGGCCGCTCGAAGACTTCGGGCCTGAGCCGGGTCCCGATGCCAGGGTTCTGTGGAGCGCTGAGCCATCCGTGCTCGATAGGTGGCAGAGGGTCGACGAACTCTCCATACCAGCCATACAGGTAAGGCCGCACGTGCTCCATGATCATTGCGTTTGGCGAATTCATGCAGATATGGGCGCAGGCAAAGATGTTGACCGGCCCGGTGGCGTCGTGAGGCGCAACGGGGACCTGGTGTGCCGACGCCATAACCGCGATGCGGTTCGTTTCGCTGATACCGCCCGTCCAGATCAGGTCGGGCATTACGATCTGCGCTGAACCGTTCTCGATGAACTCACGCAGTTGCCACCTGGTGAGCAGTCTTTCGGAGATACAGACCGGGGTGCTCGTGGCGTCCTGCAACTGGCGCAGGGCGTCAGGGTTTAGCAGCGGCATCAGGTCTTCCTGCCACATGATGTCGAGGGGTTCCATCGCCTTTGCAATCTGGATAGCCACCGGCAACGCCCACTTGCCGTGTCCGTCATTTGCGATCTTGATGTCGTCTCCCACGGCATCACGTACGTCTCTGAACGGCTTCAGCACACGGTCGAGGTCTTTAGAAGACAGGTACTGCCCTTCCGATGGGGTCGCGACAGAGATGGTCGGTCCCATCTTCATGGCGATCATCCCATCGTCGATCAGCTCCCTGGCGAGTTCTCCAGCACCCACGAAGGGGGCGCCGGTGGCGTAGACGCGGATCTTCTTTCTGACCGCGCCACCCAGAAGTTCGTAAACAGGCACGCCCGCCGCCTGGCCCTTGATGTCCCAGAGGGCCATGTCTATCGCTGAAATCGCTCTCATCTCCGCACCACCGTAACCGGCATGGTCCGAGAGCCTGAACATGTTCAGCCAGTGGCGTTCGATAGCGAACGGGTCGCGCCCGACGATCAGCGGCGCGAAATGGTCGTGAACAGCTGATTCAACCGTTTTCGAGGCGTACCAGGTCTCACCCAGGCCAACAAGGCCTGTATCCGTATGGATCCTGACCCAGATTACGTCGGCCGGGTCGCCTACTCGAACCGTCTCGATATGCTCAATTTTCACGCTTTGCGGAGGCCTTCCGTACTGTGGGTAAACCGGGGGCGTTGGGCGTATCACGCGTATTGTTTGCAATTGCAGGTGGGGCGGTGGCGGAGTATACGCCGTTACAGCGTTAGAATTTCGTGCCGTCGGTCCGGTCCGAAGTCCCTAATTTTAAACGGGACATCAGTTAGAACCCAGGCGAACACATGCCAACCCCCGTAAAGAGGAACAAGTGAAAGCAGCCAGAGTCGTAGCCCGCCGAAAGATCGAATTTTTGGACGTTCCAGTGCCAGGGCCACTCGAAGAGAGCGAAGTCCTGATAAAGCTCGAAGCACTCTCCGTGTGCGGGAGCGATATCTATCTTGAATACGACGCTGAACTGGCCGAAGAAGCGTACCCATTATTGCCGGGAGCGCCGATGCACGAATGCGCCGGGGTTGTCGTGGAAAGTCGCGACCCCGACTACAAAGAGGGACAGCGGGTGATCGTGATCCCGAGCGATGCCGATGGCATGCAGGAGCAGGTCGTGCAGAAAGCCGACCGCCTGATCAAGCTGCCCGAGTGGGGCGAACTGTCCGAATGGGTGATGTGCCAGCATTCCGGAACGGCGCTCTATTCAGCCCGGCAGTGGGGCAACCCGGTGGGCCGGAACATCGCGATTATTGGCCAGGGCGGGATCGGCCTTACTTTCACCATGATCGCCGAGCGGCAGGGCGCACATCTGGTCGTGGGAATCGATCTTGAAGAATACCGCTGCCGAAAGTCCACCGAGCTGGGCGCCACGCACACCATCAACGCGTCGAGCGAAAACGCCCTCGAGGCCGCAACCGAGATCACAGGCGGCAAAATGTTCGATGTTGTAGTTGACGCAAGTGGGGACCCGGATGGTCTTGGCATTGCCGTCGAGCTCGTCAGGGGCGAGGGACAGATCATTTCGTTCAGCCTGGTCGACCCGACAAGAGTGACGTTCGATCACCGGGAGTGGATGGTCAAGAACGTACAAATTAACGCCACGGTCATTGCGGTTACCGATAAGCCGGTGCAGGAAATTCGCGACATGGTTGCGCTGAAAGAACGGGGTTGGATCGACCCTGGTGTCCTGAAATCCCACGATATGAAATTCGAAGACGCGCAGGAAGCGTTTGAGATGTACCGGCTGCGTCAGAACGAGGTAATCAAGATCGCTATGTCTTTCTAATCACGGCAAGCGCATAATCTGACCGCGACTTACCGGGTGTTTGCGGTTTTTTAGGAGTTTGATATGTCTGCTGATGTTGGTTCCAGGGCACCAGATTTCAACTTGCTCGACACTGACGGGAACGAGTTCGGCCTGAGCAGCTTGAGCGGTAAACGAGTCGTTGTCGCCTTCTTCCCGGCCGCCTTCAGCGGCGTTTGTGCCGAGGAGTTGTGCACTTTCCGGGACGCGCTGGCTGACTATTCGGCGCTCAGTGCCGAGGTGGTCGCAATTTCGATCGATGGCCGGTTTGCCAATGGCGCGTTCAAGGACGCGAACAACATCAGCTTCCCGATCCTCAGCGACTACAAGCAAACGACGATCAACGACTATGACGTCGCCTGGCCCGACTTTGCCGGTATGGACGGCTACACCACCGCCCGGCGTTCGGTTTTTGTCATCGGCAGTGATGGCAATATAGCGTGGAAGTGGTTGTCGGATGTACCTTCCGACCTCCCGCCGTTTGACGAAGTGAAAGCCCAGGTCGAAGCTGCCAGCTAGCGTTTGTGCGCGGCGTCGTTCGCAAGCCCCGGGGCGATTCGGGGCTTGTTTGCTGTAACGGACGGGCGCATGATTCACGCCTCGCTGACTGCCAACACGCACCGGAAAGTGCTCAATGCCAAAGTTCAAGCCAGTTCCTCTTGGTTCCACAGTAAACGCCGCCCGCTCGGACCCTCGACACTGGGGACCGAAAACAGCCGGTGCGATCGCGAAACTGCCGAAAGGCGCTCAAAAGTTCTGGGGCATTCCTTTCGAATTCGTGACTCCCGGCAGCGGCAACGATTTATTGGTGCTGGCAGACGATTCCAGTGTCGAGATCGCCGTCGGTGCCGCCGGTTCTCACCTCGTGTTCGCCCACTTCTGTGATGAGAAGGCATCGACGACAGTTGCGGGCCAGTCGGCCGACTACCTGAACCCGGTGATTACGGCGCCCGGAGAGCACCTGGCCGACTATGTGGTCGTGTTCGAAGACGGCTCCGAACATCGTCAGCGAATTCGCCGGCGGTTCGAGATCAACCAGGTGCAAACCCGCATGCAGAGCGGTTTCACTTCGCGGCAGCACCAGGACCTTTCCACGGTCCCGTTCCGCGGGCCATACCCTGACAACGCATGGGGCAGATGGCAAACCGGGGTCATGGTTGGCGACCCACCAGTTTCGGGGCGCACAGCAGCAAGGGACGACCGGCATGGTCGTGCGAACCCGGCAGGTTCATGGACCATCTACGCCCTGGAACTGCCAGATTCTTCTAAAAAAGTCACAAACGTCCGGATCGAGGCGACCGGTGCCGCCGCCATCGCCATTGGGGCGATAACGCTCTTTAACGGACAAAACAACCCGCTGAGGCACCTGCCGCTCGAAACGATTGAACTCGAAGGCGCGGGAACTTCAGCAGATGAGATCGAAGTTGACGTCGACCTCGGGGTTATAGCACGCAAGCGGAACATTCAGCACTTTGACGGAACCAAATGGCTCAATAGTCCGGTAAAGGGCTGGGGCGAGGCGCCCGACGATCCCGAACATATCGGGTCAATCGACCTGGCGGCTTCAGCCGACGCCACGCTGTTGGTGAACGGTTCGGATATCGAAGTGGGGCCGCTTCTCGAATCTGGCGAAGCTGTTAGCAACGATGGCAAAGTGAAGGCGAGGGTCCTTACTTCACAGCGCACATGGGTTCACGGCAGGATCATCGACTCAAGTACCGGCAAGCCGACAGCCGCCCGCATTCACTTCCGCTCGCCCGATGGGCGTTACTTCCCGCCTTACGGTCATACACATGAGGTTAACGACAACTGGTTTGAGGATTACGGTGCGGACCTGCTGCTTGGCGACACGCAGTACGCATATGTCGATGGCACGTTTCAGGGCGAGCTGCCGGTCGGTGACGTTTATATCGAGGTGTCAAAGGGCTTCGAGTTCGAGCCGATCCGCCAGAAACTCAATATCAAGCCGGGGCAGCGCGAACTCGAAATAACACTGGACCGGAACTCGAACCTGCGTGAGGCCGGCTGGGTGACCGCCGACACGCACACCCATTTCCTGACGCCCGAAACGGCCCACCTTGAAGCCGCCGCTGAAGACGTCAACATCATCAACCTGCTGGCTGCGCAGTGGGGCGACCTGTACACGAACGTCGGCGATCTCACGGACGGAGCTTCGGGCTCATCGACGGCAGAAACCATCGTCTGGGTCGGCACAGAAAATCGTCAGCACTTCATGGGCCATATCAGCCTGCTTGGCGCTACCGGCTCGCCCGTGTTCCCGATGTCGACGAGCGGCCCGACCGAGGGCTATATCGGTGACCCGACAGTCCGTGCGATGAGCGACTGGGCAGACGAGGTGCGTGAAAAAGACGGACTTGCGATCGTCCCCCATTTCCCGTTCCCGCACTCAGAAGTGATTGCAGAAGTCGTGCTCGGCAAAGTGGATGGACTCGAAATCCGCGATTTCCACGTTCCGACCATGGATACGTTTGCCGTTCACGAGTGGTACCGGCTGCTGAGTTGCGGCTATCGCGTACCGGCGGTTGGCGGCACCGACAAAATGTCGGCCGGCATGCCGGTCGGTGGGGTGCGCACCTACGCATTTATCGGCGACCGCGAGCTGTCGCACCAGTCGTGGAGCGATGCTGTCCGCGCCGGGCGGACATACACGACAAGCGGTCCGCTGATGGACTTCACTGTTGAAGGCCTGCGTCCGGGCGACGAGCTCGCACTGCCCGAATCCGGGGGGGCCGTTCACATAAAGGCCAGCGCCTCGTGCGCCATGCCGATCCACAGGCTGGAGATCGTGTTCAACGGCAAGGTCATCGCGGAAGAGCTGTCGGGCGGCAACAAAGGCGAAAACATTCTCGTCATCGATGAACAGCTCGACCTGCCGGGGAGCGGCTGGATCGCGGCACGCGCCGTCAGCGACCACGTAGCCTGGCATGTCTGGCCGGTGCACTTCGCCGCGCACACCTCGCCGGTCTACGTGAAGGCGGGCCGCACCGACGTCTTTGACGCAGCCCTCGGTGAGTACCTGATCACAACCATGCAGGGTGGTGTCGAGTGGCTCGACACGCTTGCGACCCGGGCGGACGACGAACGGCATGCGAGCATTCGCAAGATCTTTACCGATGCCATTGACTCGGTGAACCGGAAGATGCCGCACCGCCACGGGGACGGGCCGCTCCACACGCATTAGATAATCCGGTCAGTCGTCGCTCCTGGGGTTCTTGATGCGGATCGAACCGGCGCTGACCCCGCCGTCCATGAGCAACTCTCCGCCGGTCATGTAGGCTGCGTCGTCTGATGCCAGGAACAGAATCCCCCCGGCAATGTCTTCCGGCGTGCCCCATCGCCCCAGCGGAACGCGCTCGGTCCGGAACTTGTTCTGCTCGGGATCCCTGTACAGGTAATCGGTGAACGGCGTTCGTACCCATCCCGGCATGATCGTGTTGACCCTGATGCCCATGCTTCCCAACTGGATCGCCGACGACTGGGTGAAGTTGAGCATGCCGCCACGAGAAAAAGAATAGGCAGTGCCGTACAAACCTGATCCCTGTTTAGCGGCCATCGAAGACACGTTGATGATCGCTCCCCCGCCCGTCTGTTCCATCGGCCTGGCGACTGCCCGCGTGCCCAGGAAGATGCCGACCGAGCTGATCTCCATTGTTTTCTTCCACACTGCGGGCTCGATATCGAGAAGCGACTTGGTGTCGAGTATTCCGGCAATGTTGACCAGGATGTCGAGTTGCCCGAAGTGGTCCAGCGTGGCCTCGACCACCTTTGCCCAATCCTGTTCCTCCGTCACGTCGAGGTGCATGTACAGCGCATCATGCCCTGCATCACGCAGTTGCTGCGCCGCCCGTTCCCCAACCTCGTCCTGGACATCTGTGATTACTACACCACGTCCGCCTTCTTCGAGGAATCTCCACACGGTGGCACCACCGAACCCCATTAGTTCACCTTTTACAGCGGCTGCTGAACCAGTGAGAAGTGCAACTTTACCGTCGAACCGGTTGGCAAATCGCATGGTCATTGTTTTCCTTCGGTCGTTGTTCGTGGCGGACTTGCCCGGCGAGTCTAATCCCTGTCGACGATAAACGAACGGACGCACATGGGTCGGTTAAGTCCGATGTATGACCACGACAAGGTTCGGGATCAGCAGGCCGAAGATACCGGCGAATACGAGCAACTCGCCCACCAGGTGTTTTTTGCGGTCTCGGAAAAATATCAGCGCAGGAATCGCAATGAACAATGTCAAAAATACGACGACGAACAGGTATGCCGGACTGGGGGCAACGGAAACCTGGGGCGGATCATTCGACTGGGTCGCCAGGGCAACGAACGACATAACGACCGCGAGAATGTTCCAGATGGTGAAAGTGATCAACGTCGACACGGTTATCAGGCCCGATACTCTCGATTCGGCCGCTCGTTTCCGGAGCACTTCCGGGGGGTGGTACACAAGCAACAACGCCATGTGCGTTACGAAGGTCATCCCCATCAGCGCGCCGCCGATCAGTCCGGCAACTGCCGTGCGAAGCGGTTCCTCCACCTACGATTCCTTCATTTTCTCCGGCGCTTCTTCTTTCGTTTCTGGAATTGCCGGCGCGGGGGCGACGAGATAAGCGTTTTTGCCGTGAACCGTGGTGAGCAACAGGTGCCAGGCCGTTCCCAGCTCTTTGCTGGGCGGGACCGTGAACATCGAGGGCCCAGCTCCGCAAAGCACTACATCCCTTGCACCGAGGCCCATCAACTGATCACGGTGTGCCCCCCAACCCGGGAACAGTTCCTCGGCGATGGTTCCGAACTGGTTGAAGAAAAACTCCGGCGGGCAGTCGCCGCCCGACCGTACTCTCGTTGCCAGCTTGCGGCTCAGGTTGCCGCTGGTGTACATCGATTCCGTGACATGAGAAAAGGCCGAGGCAGTCTTTGCCGTGGATTCCGGGGGACCTGGCAGTTCAACGTCAGGACTCAGTATCAGGAATTTTTCGATTTTCGCAGCGGCAATCGGGGTCACGTCTTCTCCCCTGCCCTGAACCAGAGCAGTGCCGCCCCGGACAAGAAACGGAACGTCGGAGCCGATATCTGCCGCTATATCGGTCAGTTCATCGACGGAAAGTTTTAAGCCCCATAGCCTGTTCAGGCCTCTGAGTGTGGCAGCCGCATCAGACGATCCGCCTCCAAGACCTGCGGAGACCGGGATCCGCTTTTGAATGTTTATCTGCGCCCCTGCCGCGACGCCCGAATGTTTTTTAAGCGCATCCGACGCCCTGGCTGCCAGGTTGAATTCAGGGGTGATCCGGTCATCGTCGCAGGCAACTGTCACTTCGGATGAACCGGGCGATTCAGAAAACGTGACCGTGTCGAACAAATCAACCGTCTGCATTACCGATGCCAGGTTGTGGTAGCCATCTCGTCGTCTTCCGAGGATTTCCAGCGTCAGGTTTACCTTGGCAAACGCACGCTCGGAGACCTGGGCTTCGTTCATTATTTTCTCTGGCAGGTCATCCATCGCGTCGATCATTCCGCTTACGACGGGTTGAGCCGGGCACCTGTGCAGGTCTACCCTGTTTCACCCATGTGTCGTACAGCACCTGCCAGTCTGCGATAGACAGCGTGGCAGGTCGCCTCGACGTTTCGAACCCTGTCAGTTCTACTAACGATCGGGCATCTTGAAGCGGAATGAAAAGACCGTCAGAAAGGGAGTTGTGGAGCTGTTTTCTGGGACTTTTAAAGCCTTTTCGCACCAGGTTGAAAAAGTCTTCTGCCGATTCAAACTGCACGGTGGGCACTGGTGTCGGAGTAAGTTTTAAAACCGTTGAGTGCACTTTGGGCGGCGGGTTGAAACACTCCGGTGGCACGTCGATAACGTGCACAGCTTCCGCATAGACCTGGACTGCGACCGACAGCAGGCTCATCTCGCCCGGCTGCGCCGCCATGTCCCGCGCGACCTCCCGCTGGACCATGATTACCATCGTGGTCGGTTTGCGGGTCGATTCGAGGAAATTCCTGACGATCGGGTTCGCAGCGTAGTACGGGAGGTTCCCAACGACCTTGTACGGGCCTTCCGTGAGCCAGGGATCGAGGTCTGAGCCAAAATCACGGGCATCGGCGTTCAAGACCCGCACGCCTGGGTTCGTCTCGTACTTCGCCGCAAGCCCATCTGCGAGGTCGTCGTCGTACTCAATCAGGAGGACGCGGCCCGATCGGCTTACAAGTTCACCTGTCAGGGCACCGCGCCCAGGGCCGATTTCGACAACGGTATCGGTTGATCTCAAATCAGCCGCGGCAATGATCGAATCGACTACCGAGGAGTCTTCGAGAAAATGTTGACCCAGTCTTCGTGGGGCCATGTGCGAATCCTGGCGAGATAAGGGCTTGCGGCAAGTGCGCGCGGCCTGCCGAAAGACCAACGGGCCTACCGGCTGGAACAACTGGCCTGGTATGGCGGTACAGCACAACTGGTAGAGGGCGCTTAAATTGACCGTGCACCCCCGTGTCGCCCGTCGCATAAGACATGTGAGGCGATACCGACTCAAGCCCGGCGTTCCCACGGCACCCGAGGTGATTCGCTTACCGCTGCTACCTTCCGGTCCTGACGGGGTTCACGAGGCCTCGCCGCGCAGGACCAGGCTATCAACATCGAATACTGACTCCAGCGGCCACATGCGAACAGTCTCGACAGGGGACTTCAGCCTCGCTATAGCGGATTGCGAGTACAGGGCACCGCTAACGCCCCGCCTAGCACGACCATTTCCATCGTACTACCCGGTATTGAAATAGTCGCCGTTTCACGCATGAATACCGGCTGCATTGCCGATAGAATCCCGAAATGACATTCGCAACCCCAATAACCAAAGCCGTCATTCCCGTTGGTGGACTGGGGACCCGGTTCCTGCCAGCGACCCGAACCGTACCAAAGCTGCTGTTGCCAGTGCTCAACGTTCCGGTGATTGAGTACGCGGTGCGTGAAGCCGCCGGGGCCGGTGTACGGGACATCGCAATAGTGATGTCGCCCGGCATGGAATCGGTGACCGAGTATTTCCAGAACCAGTCCGTTCTCGAACGGGAACTCAGGGCAAGGGGGCGGGACGAACTCCTGGAGGCCCAGCTGGAGATCGCTTCCCTCGCACATGTCACGACTGTCTACCAGCACGAGCCGCTGGGCCCGGGTCACGCCATCCTGCAGGCCCGGGAGTTTTGCGATGGCGAGACATTCGTAACGATCTTCCCCGACGATGTGATCATCCACGATACGTCGGCCACCGAGCAGCTCCTTCAGGTCTATCGGCAGCATGGTGGGTCTGTGATCGCGGCAACTGAAGCGCCAGACGAGATCGTCCACACCAAGGGAATAATTGGCGGCACGGAAATTGGAGACGGGGTTTATTCGGTCGACGCCCTGGTAGAAAAGCCTGCGCTCGAAGACGCCCCCAGCAACCTTGCGATTGTCGGCCGCTACATCCTGGACAACAGCGTGTTCGACTATCTTGCGGGTGAGCGATCGGGTGCTGGGGGTGAGATACAGATCACCGATGCGATCGCATCGCTCATTGGCAAATCCCCGGTACACGCTCGAAGATTAGAGGGGTTCCACGCTGATACCGGCAATCCAGGCGGAATGCTCGAAGCGGCTATTCACGTTGCGAAGCATGACCCGTCACTTGCCGGCATCGTGAAGCGTGCCCTGGCCGAGTAGTGTCCTGTCCTCCCTCCCTCGCAGGGAGGGAGTTAGAGCATGTGCTGAGCCTGTCGAAGTGGGTGGGCGAATGTCTGCACCGCCAACACTCGTGCCCCGTGGCAACTTTCACCCACACCCAAACCCTCTCCCTCGGAGAGAGAGGGGACAGGCATCTACGCCCTGCGCAGCCCCGGCGACACCGCCAGCGCCGCCAATCCAGTCGCGACAACCACAATCCCGGCTCCAGCCAGCGACCACTGGACTCCAAATACTTCGCCGACGGCCCCCAGGCCCAGGTGGCCTATCCAGCCAAATCCGATCGCGAACACCCAGGCACCGATCGCCCGTCCTCTCATTTCGTTCGGGGACGTTCAGCAGTCGATGACCAGAAGGGCGCCGAACCCTCACTGTGGTCGAATCCAGATCGTCCAGTCGGCCTCTGCTCCTTCGACTCTCACATAATATTTACCCATGTTGCCGTGAACCCAGGTCAGTCCGCCAACCTGACCGGTCCCCGAGTCCGAAACGAGTTCGACCAGCTCAATATTTCCGTCCGGGTCCATCAGTGTGAGCACCATGGCACGTGATCCGATTCCCCTGATGTCCCACTCAACAACCCAGGGGAGGCGCTTTGGCGACCAAAATTCATCAGAATTGCCGCTGCCCGACCCGGTCAGTTGTGTGGTCCCGCCTGCAGCAGGCGCAGGAATAGCTGTTGCAGTCGGAGGAATCGCAGTTGGTATCGCAGGCTGTGACGTGGGAGCGGGCATTGACGTCGCTGTCGGCGGAATCGCAGTTGACGTCACAGGCTGCGATGCAGGAGTTGGTTCCGATGTTGCAGTCGGCTGAACCGTCGCTGGCGACGTTGGAACCGGTGTCGTTTCCTGAGCCCTGGTTTGCGAACTTACCGGCATGGACTGCGGTGTGGCAGGGGGTGGCGCCGGGGCCCGATTGATTGCCGGTGTGGGAACCGGCCGGGGCGTCAGGGCCGGAACGGCAGTCGGTTCGGGCATGGGAGATGCGATCACAACCACCGCCTGCGTGACTTCCGGTCGAGCCGGAGTGGCAACAGGTACGCTCGTCAACGTGGGGACCAACGTAAATACCGGGAATGATGTGGCGCCTGGATAAGCATGAACCGCTGGCTCAACGCCGCCGCTGCACGCAGCTGCTAAGAGCGTTAGAAACAACGATGTCATTATCAGAAAGTGTCGGAGTGGAACACGCATGCCAATTCTCGTCGGTCGAATTAACGGCCGACCTCAGGTGATTGCCCCTATTTCGACTCTACGGGTGCCCGGTTGTCGGAACGTGTGCATTTCCTGAGACCCACGGTTGCTTACATCGGTCCTTGTGCGCTGGGCCACGTTGCGAGCGAGCGGTCGAGTTCACCGCAGGCCCCGGAGGTGCGACCTCTTGCTTCAAAGCGTCGTTGGCTGTGGGTACCGGTTGCCGGTTCTGTCAGAACTCGGAGCTCGCCACGTGATTAGGTCGACCTAAATACAGGTTGGATCACGATATTTATGCAGCCAACTCGGTCATTAGAGCCGACCATCTTCCGCTGAAGAGTTCTCGCCGGT
>JADFLG010000121.1 GCA_022564545.1 Chloroflexota bacterium
CGCTCTGCCGCCCGCGGGAATACCGAGCGGTAGTTTGACATCCAGCACCAGTGGCCGACCCTCCCGCTCAACCGTATCGAGACTCTCTTCCACCGCGGCCACGATCTGCGACTCATCGGTGATTTTTCTGCCCTCGACCCCGAAGGCACCGGCAAGCTGCACGATGTCGGCCCCATCGAGCACAACGCCGGCATACTCGCCGGTATCTTTCATCACGCCTCCCGCTCCCGCAAACGCGCCCGCAACGATTCCATACGCGCCGTTGTTCGGGATGACGTAAAGCACCGGTATTTCATGGTGAGCGGCCGTCCAGAAGGCCGAATCGGAGTAGTAGACAGAGCCGTCACCCACGATGCCAACGACCGGCCTGTCGGGGGCGGCGAGCTTTGCACCGAGCGGCGCGCCCATGCCGTAACCCTCCGACCCCCCGGCAGGACGAATGTAGATATTCGAGCCGCCATCCGGCTTTTCGTTTACGTCCTCCAGCGGCATCGCGAACTGCTCGGTCGTGATCAGGCCGCCGCCCATCTTCTCCAGTCCCGCATCCACCGCGTCCAGCAGCGCCAGCGGTCTTACGTAACCGGGAATTTCAGCAGCAGGTTGAAGGGCGGCCCTGCGCTCCTCCCTGAGTCGTCGGGCATTTTCATAAGCCCGATTGCGGCGGCCATCGTACTTCGCCGGCTCATACTCGCTCCGCACCAGTTCAGCGAGCCGTTCGATCGTCCTGGCTTCGTCCGCCATGATCGCCAGGTCGAGGCCAGGAATATTCTCGAAAATCTCAACGTCAGGCCCGACTGCCACGACCTTTTTCGCGTTCTTGAACACATCGAAGTCGGTCGGTTTGCCGCTGCCCCCGTGGCGTACTCCAACGGCAACTATGTGATCGGGGTCCAGGTCCATTACGGGCCCTCGGAAATAGCCACAGTGCAGCGGGTGAGCGACTGAAACCCCGCGCAGGTCGCCCCACATCGACGCGATATTCGCCCCAAAGTGCTCGGCAATCTTCGCCAACTGCTGCTCCGCCCCGCTCTTGTTCACCCCGTCGCCAACGTATATCAGCGGCCGTTCCGCGTCATGGAGGACCCGGGCCAGCTCTTCCACATCCCGGTCGTCCGGGTAACCGGCGCGTGGCCGGACGGGCGGTCCCTCGATGATCCGGGTCGTGATCTGCTCGGAACCGAGGTTCCGGTCATACACGGCAATGTGGACCGGCCCAATTGGAGGGGTGGTCGCAACCTTGATCGCCCGGTCAACGGCCATTGCCAGACCGCCGGGATCAACCACCGTCCAGTTGGCCTTCATGAAGGGAGCCGCGATCGAGGTGGGGCCCGCGTTGTGACCGAGGTCGAGCGTGATTCGATCGGCATAACTGCCGGTATCGCCAACGAAGGTGATGGTCACGACCGGGAGGCTCGCCGCCCAGACATTGATCATTTGGCCGAGGCTCTGCGCCAGACCCGCGCCCAGGTGCACCGACATTACGGCCGGCTCCGAGTTCACCTGTGCAAACCCGCCCGCCATCGCAGTGACCGCCCCTTCGTGGAGACCCAGTATGCCGTCTATCTCGGGGTGGCCGTGCAGCGCGTCGAAGAACCGGGCCTCTCGTGATCCCGTGTTGTAGAACAGGTACTTGATGCCCGATGCCACAAGCTGCTCGACGATGACCTGTGACGGGTTGCCGGTAAATGTTCGAAAAGCCATGCGTTCGCTCCCCGGGCAGTGAAGTGGTGCCGATTCTTCAGCGGCAATTCAGGGCCACCCTGTGACTGCGGGCATATTACTCGCTCAGCGTGCAGGTCGCGCTCTCTCCCCCGAGAGGGCGCGGTGAGGATGCATTCGCTGAAATTACTGGCACCCGCCCCTACGGCACCAGTACAACCTGCACATGCTCTTCGGGCTTCATCAGACGTTCCATGGATGACTGCATTTCGTCGAACCCGATGAAGCTGTCGGCTGTGACCATCGACTTACTGGAAAGTTGCCCCCGCTCCATCAGGTTCAGCGCCGTGCGCCAGTCGACCGGCTCCGACCCGTACGCCGCTTTCATTTCCACCTCCCGGCCAATCCACTCCACGGTCAGCAGGTCGACGTCCTCCCAGGCCATCGAAACGACCAGCACCTGCCCGCCGCGCCGGACCATCTCGAGTCCCTGCTGGAGCGTCGGTCTGGCAGCGGCGGCGTCGAAGGCCACCGGCACCCCGAGACCCCCGGAAAGCTCCACTACTTTCGCCACCACATCCGTGTCCCGCGGGTCCATCACAAGCGTTGCACCAAGGGCTTTCGCCGCTGCGGCACGCGCCGGTGCCGGTTCCGAAACATAAACGGCCTCCGCCCCACCGGCGTTCAACACCTGCATTACCAGCAGTCCGATCGGACCCGCGCCCATCACGACCACGGCATCGCCGATCCTGAATTTGGACCGCCTCACGGCATGTACCGCTATCGAGGCAGGCTCTGCCAGAACAGCAAGCTCGTCGCTCACGCCCACCGGGATTTGCAGCGGTCGCCATTCGTCCATAACGATGTACTCGGCAAACCCTCCCACTGTCGTTGACTTGAGACCGACCGTTCGAGCGCTGTACCTGTTGCCCACGGACACTCGGGCCGGGGCGCCTGCGGGCGGTTCACCGCCGCCGCCAACGACGCGGTCGCCGGGCTTTAGCATCGTGACCGACACCCCGGCCTGCACCACCTCGCCGATGAACTCGTGGCCCATTACCGACCCCGGATTTATCATGCCGTACTGGAACCTGTGGACATCCGATCCGCAAATGGCCGAGTACCTGATCTTTACGAGCACCTGGTCCGGTCCCGGCTCGGGGGTCGGAACATCCTCAACAGCGATCTGTTGAGTCCCACGCATGACGGCAGCTTTCATGGATTCGTCATTCTTCCTTTTGTGTCCGCAGTTTGTGTCCGCAGCGGCATTGTTGTCGCACGCAACTGTGCCACAATCCTGTCGGGCGGATTATCCCCCGCCATGCTCCAGTGGTCAAAGACTGCGTACGCAGGTCACCATATACACGATCAGTGGAATCCGAACGACAGGAACCGAGGTGTGAAATAACAAGACTCGCCAACAAAGTTGCAATCGTCACCGGGGCCGGAACCCGGTCGAAAAACGTATCGGGCGTCGGCGTCGCCACAGCCAGGGCATTTGCCGCACAGGGTGCGAAGGTCCTTATCGTGGACATGGACGAATCGGCAGCGAAAACAAGTGTGGAAGTGATCACCGAGGATGGCGGTGAGGCTTCATTCTTTGTCGCAGATGTCTCCCTGGTGCCGGATTGTCGGGGAATGGTCGAAGCCGCTGTCGAACACTATGGCAGGCTCGACATCCTGATGAACAATGTTGGTGTCGTTATCGGTCGCGGTTCTGTTATCGATATCGAGGAAGACTCGTGGGACCGAGTGCTCGACATCAACCTCAAGAGCATGGTTTTTATTTGTAAACATGCCGTGCCCGCCATGATCGAATCTGGCGGCGGTTCCATCATTAACGTCTCATCCGTCGACGGCATCCGTGCCGGGATGGGGCATAGCGTGTCTTACTCGGCCTCAAAAGGCGGCGTCATCGCGTTGACCAGGGCAATGGCGGTGGATCATGGTCGCGACAACGTTCGAGTGAACTGTATCGCACCGGGAATGATTTACACGTCGATGGTCGAAGTGGTCAGCGATGAACGACGTGAGCTCCGTCGGCAAATCGCACCCCTCGGAACAGAGGGAACGGCCGAAGACGTGGCGATGGCTGCGGTATTCCTCGCAAGCGACGAATCGAAATGGATAACGGGGGTACTCCTGCCAGTCGATGCCGGGCTGATGGCGGCCGGACCGCAGAGCATATTGAGCAACATCATGGAAGACGACAGGATATTCCTGTAGTAACAGATGTCGTACACATTTGATTCGAACCAAGTGTGCCGAGCATCAGCTCGTTTCGGTCCGGCGATAAACGGCTCGTTTGAAAACGAGGTGGTGCGCCAACAGGCAACAACATGAAGGTTAACCAATACTCACATGCCTCTGAATTCCTTGATGTCACCAGCGACCATCTGATGAAAAACGAGACCGCAAATAGCATCATCTACAGCTATGCGGTGAACCAGACGAAAGGCATTGAGTCGGCGAGGTCCACGAGGTTCTACGCGGTGGTCGAAGATGACAGACCACTCCTGCCTGCGATGTTTACACCCGAAGTCTGGCCGCTGCTCACGGAAGGACCTGATGAGGCCGCAAGACTCCTCGCCCGCTACCTGTTCGCAAAACATCCGACGATAACCGGTGTTACGGGACCGAAAGACGCTTCCCTGGCGTTTGCGGATGAGTGGGAAGGCTTGAGCAGGTGCGACCTGGAGATTCACCACAATACAAGACTTTACGATTGCAACATTGTCGCTGACATCAAGCTCGCCGAAGGCAACGGACGACAAGCAACTCTTGACGATTTCGAACTCGTTAAAAAATGGCGCTACGCCTTCCGCGAGGATGCAAACGCCCCTCTTGGAACAAACGACTCCCAAATCGCTGATCACCTCAAACAAGGTCGCTACTACTTCTGGGTCACCGACCAACCTGTCAGCATGGCACTCTATGTACGAGAAACCGGGAATACAGGGATGATCGGGGTCGTCTACACACCGCCCGAATATCGTAATCACGGCTACGCAACCGCGGTCACCGCAGCCGTAACCCAAGTGATCCTCGATAGCGGAAAAAAGTACGCGACCCTCTACACCGATCTCGATAATCCGACCTCAAACTCTATCTACATGAAAATCGGCTACAGGCCAATCATGGATTCAACCGTTTGGAAATTCGTTCCGAATCAGTAAACAGCCTCACTGAGATTCTTAGGCGCTGAAGAGCACTCAATAACCAGGCGGAGAAAGAAATGTCGTACACATTCGAGCCGAACCAGATGTACCGAATGCCGACTCACTTCGGCCCTGCCACAGGTCCAAGACGTGGTCCCGACGGCCGGAAATTCCTGTGCGAGGACAACCCGAAGTCGACTTCTATCAGGGTGTCGTTCCTGTCGAACGCAAAGCAACTCGATGCCCTTCTGCCGCCGGGGTTCACGCTTCATGGCGACCCCGTGGTTACGGTATCGGCCACCTACATGAAGGAGATCGAGTGGCTGGCGGGACGCGGCTACAACGTTCTTGGCGTAACGATTCCAGCAAGATTCAACGGCCAGAACGACCAGGTTGTCGGCCCGTTCCTGACAGTGCTCTGGGAGAATTTGGCCGACCCCATCATTACTGGACGAGAAGAACTCGGGTTCTCAAAAATCTACTGTGAACTGCCAGAAATTCGCATCAGCGGCAACTCTGCTTCGTCGTCGGCATCGTGGCTTGGCTTCAACTTCCTCGACATCAATGTAAATAACCTGAAAGACCGGACGGAACCGGCGGCCGGTGGTCCCGTAGACGGCCAGCTCCACTACAAGTACATGCCACGGACCGGCAAGTGGGGCACGTCCGATATCGAGTACGCGGTGATAACGCCCGCCGAAGGCTCGAACGCCAGAGTTCTGGAAGACCGCGTTGGCAACGGATCGCTCGACTGGAACCCGGCACGCTGGGAAGACCTGCCGACGTTCTACCAGGTGGTGAACGCACTGGCCGATCTCGAGGTCAAAGAATTCGTTTCGGGCGGGCTAACGCGATCGATCGGCGGCAAAGATCTGAGCGACCAGCGGATACTGAGCTGAGGCTGCGTGGTGCTCTCCCTCCATGGCAGGGAGGCGGGTGCCCTTTGGGCGCGAGGGTGGGTCGAAGTGCGCAAGAGAAGTTGGCCGGTCGATCTTCGAGCCAGTTTCACCCACACCCTAACCCTCGCATGGGGAGGGGAATAACTCCAGCCGATTTCTCGAACGTGGCATCGCCGCTCACCCCATGAACGAGCCGCCCGCGACGTTAATTGCAAGACCGGTCAGGTAGTCGGACTGCGAAGACGCCAGGAAGGCCGCCACGGCGGCAACGTCTTTTGCCTGGCCGATCCGGCCCAGCGGGTTGGTCGCGTTCGACCGTTCAATCATCGCGTCACGCCACTCTTCGGTGGTGGTCCCGTCGTCGGGTTTCAGCACCGCGGCCATGTCGTACACCCTCTCGGTTTCGATAAGGCTCGGACAGATGGCGTTCACGTTGATTCTGTGTTCGGCAAGCTCCAGGGCCAGCGACTGGGTGAACCCGATAACCCCGAATTTCGAGGAGCAGTAGGCGGCGAACCGGGCCGCGCCCTTTTTGCCTGAAACCGATGACATGTTGATGATCTTCCCGCCATCGCCACGCTGAATCATGTGGCGCCCAACGGCCTGCGACATCAGAAAAGTGCCCTTCAGGTTCACGCCGATCACAAGGTCCCAGTCGTGCTCTGCAAGATCTACCACCGCAACACGGTCCGGTCCGGCTGGCGCACCGGCGTTGTTAACCAGGATGTCGATTCGACCGAACTCTGAGATTGTTCCTTTGACCAGACCCGCAACGTCGCCCGAATCGGCGACGCTGCCGGTCAGTCCGATGGCGCGGCCTCCAGAAGCGTTGATCTCGTCGACGACTGCCGAAAGACCGCCCCAGTCGGGCGTGCCACTGTCATTCAGATCGCACACCACTACTGCAGCACCCTCACTGGCCAGCCGGGTAGCGATCCCTCGCCCAATACCGTTCTTCCCACCGGCACCGGTCACAATTGCGATCTTGCCATCGAGTTCGTACATCACATCCCTCTTCAAAAATCCCCACGCCTGGCGCCCCAACTCCGCTGAGATGCGGACGGGTCCGAGACCGGGGTATCCGAGCGCGAACGCAACGATCCTCTGTGCCACGAGCCGGCTTATGGCATTTGGCATCCTGGGATGCCTGCGCTCCCTCGGCCTGAGGACCTCCGGGCCAAAGCGGTCCACCTGGCATTTCCACCGGTAGCAAAGCCCGCCCTGAGCGGAGTCGAATGGGTGGAATGGTGAACCCACATCACACGGCAGGCAGCTCTCACACCAACCTCACCGGCCAGCGCGAAAAGTCTCACACGATATCGGAAAGGTGCATCATCATTGATCTAGGCGGCGTATCCCTCCTGCTTGTTTGATTGCACCAGAAGGGTGCGCCGCCCCAGTTTTCAATGCACTGGGAAAGCCAAATGTGTCGCCACCGCTCAGAAATAGGACAACTCAGTCGATAACTGTCAGGATCCGGGCCAGACCACGATCGGGCAGTTCACCAGGACGTGGTCCATGTCAATATCGGCTTCACGTGCAGCCTTCGAAGACTCCCAGTCGCTGACCGAATCGAACTCGGCTTCGTCGACAAAATCAAATCGCCAGAGCGAACGGTACAACTCGTCGCCGGGAAGCGTGTCGAACACGTTATGCGATTCGCCCGTGTCTGGATCCTCTTTCGTCCCTTTGGCCGGGTCGTTGTCTTCGAAGATCACCCGTACGACAGCATATGGAACATCGAGCGCGCCCGGGTTCACGATACTCGTTTCTGTCACATCGAATACAAAGTAACTGACGTGCTTGCCCTTGTACCAACCGCTAGCGTCCCGGTCGGCCAACCTGGCTGTAGAACCGTAGGGAACGATCGGGCAGTTAATGATTGTGCCTGTGCGCTCCAGCTCAAATCCCGCCGCCTCGATATCATCGAGGCTCCGGATCGAGCCAGGCTCGAAGTCGTCAGGCACCAAAACCCTGACCACCTGCCAGAAGTCGTTATAGCCATCTTCCCCGGGGATCAGATCGAAGATCGCCGATTGTCCTGCCACACGCCGGGTCGGGTCAGACGCGTAAACGAACGCATAAACAGGTGCTGATCGGAACGAAGCAACATCGAACTCGTAGTAGGTCGCTTCCTCGCCGCCCGGTCCCAGGGCGTGATCGAGAAAATCGGCGTCGTAATCGATCGGCTCGTTCGGGGCCGGCAAGTCGGGGTTTTCAGAACGGCGCATCAGGGTGCCTGCATCGTCCGAGAACCTGTCCACGGCAACAAACTCGATCCCCGTATCAGGATCGACGTGAATCGGAAACGCCGTCGCCTCTGGCTCAGGAACGGCCTCTGTAACGCAGGCCGCCATGACCATCGCGGCCATCGCAAAAAACAGGATTCCAAGTATCCAGGTCCCGCGTGTTTTGATTTCGGTCATGTGATACCCCATTCAACCGCACGGCCAATTACGTCCAACACGTATGGCACGCACGCGAGCGAGCGCGAGATTGCGCACACATGCATGGTCGGACTCAGCACGACGCGGTGCCACGGGCTTTCACCCAGGTGGCCTGGGGGCCGACTCCAAGTGACAGGTGAACATGGTTGCAGGGAACGCAGCGTTTGGGCCGCTGCTGTAGTGGGCCGAGCGCAGCAACTATCGCAGACTCAACAGTTATGGAATGTTTTGCACCATCTCGGCGCATACATCGATATCGAGCTGGCAGAG
>JADFLG010000122.1 GCA_022564545.1 Chloroflexota bacterium
CATGGAGCGCAATATGCAGCTGAACCCGGTCGATCAGAAGGAAGTTCACTTCATCCGGCCCGGAAATCCAGGCGGCACCCATAGCGATCTACTGATCGACACGCTTTTCGAGCTGGTCAAAAATTCCGACTACCTGATCGATTCGCACGCGGGCGAAATGGCGCAGGCGCTTTTTTCGTGGGTTCCAGTGCCCATGTGGGGCCCTGATGAGCTACGTGAGAAATCGCTTTCGCTGGCGCGTGGGTTCGACGTGAAATACGTTGAGCCGAGACATGACGCGGCGTCCATTCCGCCGTTCTGCCTTGCATTGGTAGATGCAGGAATAGCGAATATCTGGGTCGAGTGCGGAAAGAACGGGGTGCCAACGGATTCGGACACGGCTACCCACTTCGATGGATACATAGCCGCCATGCAAACCATCGGAATGCTTGAAGGCCAGCCGGCAAGACCACGACAGGAAACCCTCAGGGGCCGCAGGTCGCAAATCAACGCGGAGATTTCTGGCGTGTGGCACCCGGCGATAAAAGAAGGCGATATCGTCGAGAAGGGCCAGTACCTGGGGCGACTTACCGATTACTTCGGCAACACGTTGCAGGAATACCACTCGCCTGCCAGGTCGCTCGTGTTGTACTACTGGTCCAGCCCGGCCATTAACGCCAACCGCCGGCCGCACGGCTACGACTGGCACAACGGTCTTGTGAGCCTCCTTGAACTCGAGGAGCAATAACCTGTTGCCCGACTTCCCCGTCTATCTCGCACACGACCACATGCAGCGTCCCGAGGACTACCTGCGTGACCTGGAGGGCGGGGTCACTGGCAAAATCGTGCACCTCACGGTCGATTCGTGGATCGACGCCCCCTCGCAGGCTGAGTACGACCACGCGTATTACAGCTACGACGGGTTCAGGGACCGTGGGCTTGCCGCCCTGACCAACCTGCATGAGATTGCGTCGGACCCGGCCAACAAAGTTCGGGTCGTTCGCGACTTTGCCGATCTCGAAACGGCGCGTTCGGCGGGTCAACTGGCTGTCATTGCCGGTAACGAGGGCGGAAAGATCCTGGGGTCTAACCCGAGTCTGCTCGATGCCTGGTTTCCGATAGGGTTACGGCACGTTCAATTCAACTGGGCGATGGCAAACTTGCTCGGGGCCTCACAGACGGAAGAAGACGACCCCGCGCAGCCGGGCCTTACCGAGTTTGGACGCCAGACGGTTGAGGGCATGAACGAGCGGGGGATGATCGTCGATGTCTCGCACTCGGCCCCGCAGACCATTCTCGATGCGCTCGAAACAACATCAAAGCCCATCCTGAACTCCCACTCCGGCGGACGCGCGATCGCCAACAAGCAGCAAAACCTCTGGGACGAACAGATACGTGCGATGGCCGAAAACGGCGGAGTGATCGGCATCCACTTTTGCTCACGGCTTGTGCTCGGCAAAAATGGCGTCCAGGCCGAAATCGCCGACGTGGTGCGGCAGATCGAGTATGTTGCCGATGTGGGCGGAATCGACGTGGTTGGGCTGGGGCCCGACTGGGTGCTGGGCGACCCTGCCAGGGACGGGCCATACCTGCGCAACACGGGCCAGGAAGACATTTCATGGACCAGGGGTCTCGAAAATTCGAGCGAGTTGCCGAATCTGTGGAATCCGCTGGTTGGCGCAGGCTTCACGGCCACCGAGATCGAGAAGATAGCCGGTGGCAACATGCTGCGGCTGTTCAAAGACGTGCTGCCATAGGGTGCCGGCCAGCGATTGCCGTTGCCAAACCGGGCGACGGAAACGTCATTGCGAGGAGTACGACGACCCATTCGACCAGCTCAGGCCTGGCGTGGCAATCAGTCCGCACCGGGGTGACAGTGTGCGCGTGCGTCATGTCATCTCGACCAGAGTGGAGAGATCTGAAGTCGAGATGCTCGATATCTCATCTCAAACGAGAAAACCTGAGATTCCTCCGCTCCGGTCGGAATGACAGCTAGCGAGCGCAGGAACGGTGAAAGCTGAATCGCACGGTCATTCCGCGATTGGGGCTGATCGCCACGCCTGGCCTGAGTTGGTCGAACGGGTCGTCAGACTCCTCGCAGCGACAGCGGGCCGATAATTCAGCTCGGCCCAGACCGCGTTCCATCGAGATTGCATCAAACACAGCATGGCAATCTCCGCGCGTCGACTGACAGGTGTTCTGGGCGTGCTGATGATTTCATCAGTCGCAATCGTGGCATGCCAATCGGATGGCGATATCAAAGAAGAACGTCCGCCCGCGCCAGCAACTGCTGCCCCGTCTGGGGACACGGACGTGTCTGCGACGTTGGCTCCGACATCGGTTCTGGCACCTACCGCAAGATCAACTTCACCCCCGATCCCGACTCCGGCCCAATCACCCGCACTTCCGGCTCCGCCCGTTCTCAACAGGGATATCCACTCTGTCGATCTGAAGGACATCGTCTTCGACAGGTTCGATGGCTCGACTACGAGACTGTCGGCTGCCAGCAACGCGCTGATCGAGCGGCTGAGAGATGCGATAAAGCCCATCTACTCAGCCCAATACGATGACGTAAGCGGCGGCGAATGGCTCACACCAGATGACACAATTCTCGGCTACGTAAGTGACGACGGGCAGGCTTATGCATACCCGATCAAGTTTCTGAATTTTCACGAACTGATCAACGACGTGATCGACGGCGTACCCCTGTTGGTCACCTACTGCCCGCTGTGCGCCTCAGGCGTCGTTTTCGATCGACGAGTCGACGGCGAGGCGCTGATATTCGGCAACACGAGCGCGCTCTACAACTCCGACCTGGTGATGTTCGATTACGCCAGCGGGTCGTACTGGTTCCAGACGGGTGGCGAGGCCATTGTCGGTCCCATGACCGGTACCCGGCTGACCCCGTTGCCGTCTTCAGTGTTGGCGTGGAGCGATTGGACCGAACTACACCCGACGACAAAAATTCTTTCACGTGACCAGGGGTTGGGAACGCGGGAATCGCAATACCTGCAAGACCCATTTTCGACTTACGCCGACTTCATCAATGGCGGTGATAACCGCTACCCGTTCCCCGTCAACACCGAGCTCGTGGGCGACTCGCTGCGACCCGCCGAGGTCGTTATTGCCGTTGCGATAAACGGCAGCGAGCGTGCGTACCCTCCGGCTCGCATTGGCGATGCTGCGGTGAACGACGAGATCGGTGGTGAACCGGTCATCGTGTTCTCGCGTGAGACCGGGCCTGTCGCTACCGTGTTTTCGCCGTTCATCGGAGGCCGGCAGCTCGACTTTGAGTTTACAAACGGCTCGTTCAAAGACGTCCGGACCGGCTCGGTGTGGAACATGGGCGGTGTGGCCACTTCGGGCGAACTCGAAGGTGCCCGGCTCACGCCGCTCCCGAGCCGGCGGGCGTTCTGGTTCACGATCTCAATATCCAACCCGGACATAGAGGTTTACGGGCGGTAGGAAATAATTGCGCCTTGATGCTGCGCTGACGTCACGTGGGTATTGATGTGTTCGCGGCTATCCGCGGGCTATGTTCACTCAACGCCCCTGGAAAGCCAATCGAACTGCGAATACAGCGAACACACCAGCGAATCCTCGTTGAAGCCCTTTGATCAGGCGGGGCGACTCGACGACCCGGTCACGCAACTTACCGGCCAGGAGTCCGTAAAGGACGAACACGACCAATGTCAGGGCCATGAAGACCCCGCTCAGCAGGAGCATCTGTGCGGTGGCCGATGAGTCGCGGTCCAGGAACTGGGGCAGGAAGGCAAAGAAGAAGATGGTGAGTTTCGGGTTCAGCAGATTGATGAGCGTGCCGCGGGTGGCGATTGCCAGACCGTCACGAGAGCGGCCGGGAGTATCAAAACTCAGCGCCCCGGTATTTCGCCACATCCCCCAGGCCAGATACAGCAAATACAACACGCCGAGCAGCTTCAGCAACTGGAAAACTTCGGCACTCATTTGCAGCAGCGCCGAAAGCCCAAGGATGCTTGCAACCAGATGGGGCACAATCCCGGCGGTGCAACCAAGCGCAGCGAAGATGCTCGCCCGACGACCGTGGAAAAGGCCGGAGGAAACAGTGTAGATAACCCCTGTACCGGGAACGAGGACGAAGACGAGAGCAGTGACAAGGAATTCGGTACTCATTACCACAAAGTACTGGAACTCACCTCTGACCGGGTTGACCCGTAACCCGCATCAGGGGCCTGTTTGGCCGAAGCCGCCTGGCGAGTCGATGAGCGACCCGGTTTGCAATCTCAATATCGAACCCGTGCATGGAAGTTTACGGTAGGCAGCCTATCGGCCGAAGTATGATCGCGGCGCGACCGAAATAGACTCAATTGCAGGAGGCACGAATTGGTAACGGGATTCAATCACACGGGAATCGTGGTGGACGACCTCGAGCGGATGGTGAGGTTCTACTGCGACGACCTGGGACTTGCGGAGTTGAACCGGATCGAGTCGAACGCGCCACCGGAGGGCAATCACACCGGGATCCCGGGTTCTCGCCGGACGTTGGTGTTCGTGGGATTCGAAGATGGTCACAGGATCGAGCTGGTGAAATACCACGACCCGGTGTCGGCAGATCGTCAGCAGGAAATGACGCAGCTTGGCACGGCACATATCTGCTTCAACGTCGAGGATATTGAGAAGACCCACGCCGATCTGTCAGCACGTGGAATCCGGTTCGTCACAGCGCCAATCATTCGCCAGACCGAAAACGGTCGCCACGGGATCGTTTACGCACAGGACCCCGAGGGCAACTGGCTCGAATTCATCGAGTGAACCCCGGCGGGGCACTTAGTGACTATCCCAAAACACATTAATAGGCGAAGTGAAATTCCTTCTCCCCGGGGAGAGGGAGTTTTGGGATAGTTACTTAGATTCAGGCAATTACCTAGATGCTCGCGGTGCCGTATGCCCAGGCCTTGATGAGGTGGTGGGCAATGGCGATCGGGCCGGGGATGTTCACGCCTTCCAGCCTGTCTTCGAGGGCGAGTTTCACTTCGTCTTTTGTGAACCATCGGACATCCGACATTTCGCCGGGGTCGGCCACGATTTCGCCGGTGATGGCCTCCGCATGGCACCCGATCATGAGTGAGGCAGGGAACGGCCACGGCTGTGACGAGTGGTAGGTGACCTTGCCGACCTCGAGTCCAGCCTCTTCGCGCACCTCTCGCCTGACGCCCTCTTCTATCGATTCGCCCTGGTCCATGAAGCCTGCCAGGCACGAATAGAAGGTCGAGTTCGAGCGCGCTTGCGTTTTCCCCATCACGCACTTGTCGCCCCGGTAAACAAGCATGATTGCGACGGGGTCGGTGCGTGGGAAGTGTTCCGAACTGCAGTTGGGACACCTGCGTATCAGGCCGCCACGAAAGCTCTGCGACTCGGTCCCGCACACCGAGCAGAACCGGTGCCGGGCGTGCCAGTTCAGGTTCGACCTTGCCTGTGCAAGGATTCCCGTTTGTTCCCCCGGTATTTCGGTAGCGGCGGCCCGCCCATCCTCGAACGCCGCACCGGGAGAAAGGGCCGCAATGTGCGCAGGGTCTTCGACCGCTGAAATGTCTATCGCGAAGTGGGGATTTCGATCTGCGTCGAACCCCAGGAACTTGGGTCCACCTGCCTCAGCGGGCAGGTCGTCGAGGAACTCGTGACCGATCCAGGCAAGCTCGGCTTGAGATGTGCGTCGCACCAGGGGCTTCAGCTTGTGGAACGGCAGGATGCGGACATTCTCCTGCCGGACCATCCGGCGTAGCAGTTCTTCGTCACGGCGTTCGCGGTCGCCACGGTCGAGCGGGTTTCCGGCAAAGATGTGGGTGTACGACAAGTGCAGAGATCTCCAGTTATTTAAGCCGGTTCTTTACACGTCACTCTACCAGCGGATGTGTTTTGCCCGGAAGAAGGAGTACGTCTAACCGGATCGTGTCATGTCAGAGTCGCCGAATTTCGTAAATGTTGTCGCGGTTACTTGATGAAATCAGCGTAATTATTCAGCGAGAATCGCAGGACATCGTCTGTGCAGCGTGAACTACCCGATGGACGGATGTTATGGGATTCGAATGGGGCTGGGCCGACATCGATTGGATCGCTGTCGTCGTTGCATTTGTTGCCAACATGGTGCTCGGGTTTGTCTGGTACCACAAGAAAGTGCTTGGCGGCATCTGGATGGACGATATCGGGAAGACAGAGGAAGAGATTCGATCGGGCAACGTGGCGGCGCCTATGGGCAGCATGATTGTCTTGATGCTGATATCGACGATAACGCTGGCGCTGATCATTGGAAACATCGGTGGTGGACTCGAAGAGGGTCTGGTGGTCGGTGCAATTATCGGGTTTGGAATTGCGGCAGCCCGGGAGATTCCGCACTACACATTCGCGCAGGCGCCAAATCGTCTTGCGTTGCTCAACGCGGGGAATACAGGTGTGGGCATCACGCTTAGCGGACTGATCATCGGCGCGTTCAACGCGTAAGTGCCGTGCATACAGGCGGCACGATCGTTGCGAGATCGACCAATGTGTATCGGCTCGGCGGCAGCGCGGCGTGCGCAGGCATTGTCATTCTGACCTTGCTCAGGACTGGCAAGTTCAGAATGACAATGCAAAAGGGATCGACTTGAGTCGGCCCCTTTCCATAGTTCAGCCGTAGATGCCGTATCCGCCCTGGCGTGCCCCGCGGAGCTCGCGCGGGCCCAAGTGCGCCTCGCACGCCCGGCCATAACGTTCAGCCCACCTGCGGTACCGACTCCATCGCCCTGGCAATTTCCTCGGCCGGGTAGGCATAGTCGACCATCTCTCCCGACAGGTAGTTGTCGTAGGCAGACATGTCGAGGTGACCGTGGCCGCTCAGGTTGAACAGGATTACTTTTTCTTCGCCCGTCTCCTTGCATACCAACGCCTCGTCGATTGCCGCCCTGATCGCATGAGTCGGCTCTGGAGCGGGGATGATCCCCTCCGTGGCTGCAAACTGCACAGCCGCCTCGAAGCAGGTTTTCTGGTGGTACGAGCGGGCCTCGAATATGCCCGCTTCAAGCAGATTGCTCAAGAGAGGCGCCATGCCGTGGTAACGCAGACCTCCGGCGTGAATCGGATTGGGGATGAAAGTATGGCCCAGCGTGTGCATCTTGAGCAGCGGGGTCATGCCGATCGCGTCTCCGAAGTCGTAAGCGAACTTGCCCCTGGTCATCGAGGGCGATGCCTCGGGCTCCACGGCGATAAACCGTGTGTCCTTGCCTGCGATTCTTTCGGGTATGAACGGGAACGCAATGCCTGACAGGTTCGATCCGCCACCGGCGCAGCCAATGATGATGTCGGGGTAAACGCCGGCCATATCCATCTGCTTGATGGCTTCCTGTCCGATCACAGTCTGGTGCATCAACACGTGGTTCAATACCGAACCCAGCGCGTACTTGGTGTCGTCGTTCTGCACCGTAACTTCGACCGCCTCGGAAATCGCTATGCCGAGCGAACCGGGCGAGTTTGGGTCTTGCGCGAGGATCGTCCGTCCCGCCTCGGTTTCGGTGCTGGGGCTCGATACAATCGTGCCGCCGTAGATCTGCATCATCGACTTGCGGTAAGGCTTCTGATCGAAGCTGGCGCTCACCATGAAAATCTTCGATTCGATGCCGAACTGCTGGCAGGCAAATGCGATGGCGCTGCCCCACTGGCCTGCTCCGGTCTCGGTCACAATTCGCTTCGTGCCTTCCATCTTGTTGTAGTAGGCCTGGGCGATCGCGGTGTTGGGCTTGTGGCTCCCGACCGGGCTTGTGCCTTCGTACTTGTAGAAGATTTTTGCGGGCGTGCCGAGTGCTTTTTCGAGTCCTGTGGCGCGGATCAGCGGGGTCGGTCGCCAGATGCGGTACATATCGCGTACCGGCTCGGGAATGTCGATCCAGCGGTCCTGGCTGACCTCCTGCATGATGAGTTCCATCGGGAACAGAGGGGCGAAGTCTTCAGGCCCTGCGGGTTGCCCGGTCCCCGGGTGCAGCGCAGGGTCCAGTGGCTTCGGCAGGTCGGCCGATACGTTGTACCACTGCTTCGGGATGTCGCTTTCGGAAAGCAGGAATTGTTTCTGGTCAGCCACAAAAGTCTCCGATCATTAGTCGCGGATCGAGTCGAGTTTCTCCCAGCGCGAGTAAAACTGCCCGAGATATTACCCGGTCTAAGACATTACCGCGTGAAATCGCTATGAAATTGTTCGTTTGGCGCGGGGCCCGATAGTCGCCGGGCGTGCGAAATTGATGCTCCTATAGAAGTCAAGCGGCTTTTTTCAGGCTCTGCTGGTCGAGGTTTCGGAGGATCTTGAAGACCTCTCGTGCCACGATCCGCTTGAGGCACCGGATTATCTCCATCTTCCCCT
>JADFLG010000123.1 GCA_022564545.1 Chloroflexota bacterium
AACGCGGTCGTGCTCACCCACAACGAGAGCTCGACAGGTGTCGCCAACCCGCTCGAAGACCTCTGCAGGGTGATTCACGACGAATCGGACGCACTGATCCTGGTCGACGCCGTTTCGAGTGCGGGCGGGGTGCCGATCTCGGTCGACGCCTGGGGCATCGACGTGGTTGCCACGGCCTCGCAGAAAAGCTGGATTTCTCCCCCGGGGATTTCGATGGTCACGTTCTCGGAGAAGGCGTGGGATGCCTATGCTCTCTCGACAACCCCGAAGTACTACCTCGACATGGCGCAGTACAAAACCTATCTCGAAATCGGCCAGCCGCCGTTCACTCCGTGTTTGCCGGCCATGTACACGCTGGAAGTGGCACTGCAGTCGATGGTCGACGAGGGCATCGAAAACGTGTTTGCGCGGCACCACGAGATCGCACAGCACACCCGCGACGGCGCAAAGGCCCTTGGGCTCGACCTCCTGCCCGACCCACAGTTTGCTTCGAACACCGTCACTGCGATTCGATTGCCCGAAGGCATCGACGGAGTGGCATTCCTCGCGAACGTGAACCGGGACTACAACGTGATCCTCGGCGGAGGTCAGAAATCGCTGGTCGGGAAGATTTTCCGTGTTGGTCACATGGGCTGGGTCGAGAAGGCCCACATCGATGAAGCTCTCAAGGCTGCTGACGAAACCCTGAAGAGTATGACTTCGTAATTCTGGATGATGATGGCCGAAGACGACCGAACCTGGCTCAACCGAATTGGGCTCGCTCATATTGGTCCCCGGCAATTGCAGGACGGTTTTATGGGCGCGGTTTTTGGACGGAAGAATCGAGTTTTGATTGCGATTTCTTTCGTCGCGGCATTACTGCTACTGACCGTGGCATGTGGTGACAACTTGTCTGGGCCTTCTTTGACTTCTGGACAGCAGGTCGGTGCCGCCCCGTCAGCGGAGGCCGAGCAGCCGTCCTCTGCCCCGACGCCAGGAGCGGCGACGCCAGCAGCGGTGGCCGCTGTCGGGTCGGAGTCGAAGTCGAACACCCCCCCGGCGACGGCAACCGGCGCCGAGTCGAAGCCAGATGCAAGCGCGGCGCAAGCAACCGGTGCCGATTCGAAATCAGACACGCCCCCGCCACCAATTGCCACTGCCGTGTCGAAGTCAGACACTTCATCGGCGGTCGCGGCCACGGAAACTGCAACGCCAACCGGAACGCCTGTGCCAGCTCCAGCAGCCGTCTCTGAAACGCCAGCGCCAACGTCATTACCGGTTCTCGTGAATACCCCTGGTCCTGTCGCGATGCTGGCACCCGATTTCACGCTGCCGTCCATCCAGGGGCCGGAGTACACACTCTCGGAGTACCGGGGTAAACAACCGGTGCTGGTTGTCTTCTACCGGGCTTACTGGTGAACGTTCTGCAAACGGCAACTCGGGAAGTTGCAAAGAGCCAAGGCGGAGTTCGACGCGACAGGCGTTCAGATCCTCGCCATCAGCACCGACAACCTGAACGGTCCCCTTGCCATGGCAGCAAGGGACGGGCTCGAATTCCCGATCCTGTTTACCGCCCTCGACCCCTCGATACCACAGGCCTACGGGGTGTTCAACCTGTTCGGCGACGGGCTCGCTTCGGCCTCGGTGTTCCTGATCGACAAACAGGGCGAAATTGCCTGGAAGAGCATCGGTAAAAACTACACCCACCAGGTATTTCCTGAAGAGATAATCGAACAGGTCAAGAAGCTGAACTAGCCTCGGGGCCCGCCCCTTGCCTGCCCGTGGCACGTGCGTCACTCACAGGATGCCCAGGAAATCGGAGCAACTCTTCGTGACGATGACCGGTCGCAAATCGTGGACCGTGCCGATCGCAATGACGGTCGTCATGCTGATTGCCGCGTGTTCTGGTTCGGGCGGGCGGGCATCGCTCACTCCCTCCCCGGGTCCCTCCACAGGGGTCGGGAAATCGGAAGAGCAGCCGGTGCAGCAAACTCCAGAGGAGGCAGCACCGTCGGCGTCGCCACAACGAACGCCAGAGGAGCCGGATGGGATAGCGCCTGCGGCATCGCCAGAACAAACGGCAGAAACAAAAGTGCCATTGGCACCCGAAGAAAATGTGCCATTGGCGCCACCTGTGTTTTCGTTTTCGACGATAGATGGCGAGGAAATCCGGCTTGAAGACGTTCTTGGCACGGTACCGGTGTACGTATTGTTTGTACCGAGCGTCGATGACGAACTTGACCGGGCCCAGGTCGGCAAGGTTCAGGCCCGGTACGCAGAGTTTGAGGCATTGGGCGCAAATATATTTGTGATCGCATCCGATCTGCCGACGAAAGTACTCCGGTTGCGAGACGAACTCGGCCTTGAGTTCCCGTTGATCGCTGACCCGCTGAACGTGATCGCTTCTGACTGGCAGGTGTTCGATCTGTTTGGCGAAGGAAAAAGCGGACCGGCCAGTTTCGTGTTCGACGCACACGGCACGCTCATTGCACGTCTGGTCGCAGCCGAACTGGACGACCGCCCCTCGGTCGACGAAGTGCTCCGGGTGATCGAGGAGTCTCTGAGCGCCGGGGCGGCTTAGAGGACAGGGCCGCCGGGGGGCCTCGTTGTCATTGCGAGGAGTTCGACGACGTGGCAATCGGCCGATCCCGCGGGACGGCTCAACAATTCGGACTGTAGTTGACCTGCTGTGGAGTACGCTGCGCGCTTCACGGAGCACGCGGCGGGATCTGCGACGCTCACTCCGCGTGCCGAAGAACGCACAATGCCAGTGTCACAATCGATTTCTCAACGCTGGGGATTGCCACGTCTGCCCTGAGCCTCGTCGAACGGGTCGTCGGACTCCTCGCAATGACAACGGGCATCGGTCAATGCTCAATGCGACTGGCACACGCCTCAACCCTAAAGACGCTCGCCGAACTGCTGAATCACCACTCCGGCTGGTGGTTTCGGAAAAAAGTTGGTCGCCTTGGCCGGTAATCGCCAGCCGCGGGTAACGATCGCCACAAACTCGCTCATTGGCACGGGTCGCATGATGAACGCAAACCGCGCCGCACCAGTTTCGATCTGTAGTGCAATCAGACCCGCGTCGTGGTGTGGGCTGATGACCTGTTCTTCGCGCTGTTCGGATATCACCGGACGGATCACCAGCGAGTGCAACCGCGAGTACTCAGAATTTTCAAGAGCGCTTTCCGTTGGTGGCGGAGAGTTCATATGTGCGATGTGAAACTTTTCCGGCTCTTTGCCATACAGACCGAATATGACCTCATCGCCCTTTCTTTCGCCGAGCGCAAGTGAAAAAGCCTCGATTTGCTCGGCCGTGGACCGCCCGGCGGGTGCGGCCCATTCTTCGAGTTTGCATGTGCTTTCAATCGAGTCGATCAGCCCCGCGACTTCGTCATCGGTGGCGGATTCGACCAGGCGGTGATAGCCGCGCGTTATCAGGCCCGGTTCGTCGAACGACACCATGAGCATCATTCGAAAGTTGATCGACTCGTCGTGCCCGACTTCTCGCTCGGCGCGCACACCGCCCCGGTAGCGCAGGGCCGCCTCGTAGCGGTGATGTCCATCGGCAATGAAAATCTCTGAGTCCGCAAACGCCCGCTGCAACACAGCGATGGTCCCAGGATCTGATACGCGCCAGAGACGGAGCTGCGGCATATCCGGGGGCGTAAACACTGCTGTCGGTTTCCCGCCGGCGATAGCCCTGATCAAGTTTCCGACGCTCGAACGCAGGTCATCTCGATATATGACCAGGAGCGGACTGTAGTTTGACTGTGCGGCCTCCATGAGCCTGACGCGGTCGGCTACCCACTCTGAGCGTGTGCCTTCATGTGGAAGCACAATCTCCCGGTCGTAGTCCTCGAGCCGCACAGCTGCGACAAATCCCCGCCTCACAAGCTTTTGTCCCCGGTACTCGAACTCTTCCTCGGTCACATAGATCGATGGCTCTTCTTCATGCTTGAGAGCGCCTGATTCGATCCACATCTGGCTCGTTTCCGCCGCCTGCTCGTAAGGGTCTTCCGCCAGCCCGCGCCGTGCCAGCTCAAGCCGCACGATGTTGTATGGCGAGCGGTCGTACAGCTCCTGTTGCAACTGTGGAGTGATCACGTCGAACGGCGGGCAAATGTGAAGGCTCACATCGCCTGCTACGTCCGGGTTGTACCGCACCGCCCTGAAGGGCTGAATTTCTGCCATTTACGATTTCGGTCCGAGCGCGCCAAACGCGGGCGTAACTCGGTTGGGGTCCGTTGTGAGCCTGGTGGGACTCTGGTGGAACTCGATTGGGAATTCGATTCGAGAAACGAGTATAGCCCTGCCGCTGCGGTTGGCTCGCCAGTCGCCCGCCAGATGTTCTTCGGTTGCCCGCCATCGCCGTCAATCGCCTTGCCGTGCGTTGTTATACTCGGCGCACCGCCTTCCAGGTTCAAAATTCGATGCCACCCGACGCCCTCGTCCGACCCTGTTACCGATCAGAATATGCCTCCTCAAACGCCGATTGATTCGGACCTGCCCTCCCCTGCTGATGCCGGGGCCAGGGCCGCTCAACTGCGGGCCGAAATCAACCGGGCCAACAGGCTTTACTACATCGAAAACGCCCCTGAGTTGGACGACGCTGAGTGGGATGCCCGGATGCAGGAGTTGGTTGCTCTTGAAAAGGCGCATTCCGAGCTCCGCACCCCCGATTCGCCCACCCAGCGTGTCGGCGCCCCGCCGTCGGGTGGGTTTGAAGAGGTGGTGCACCTCGTGCCGATGCTCAGTCTTGGCAACGTGTCCGACGAAGATGGCCTCAGGGCGTGGCACCAGCGCGCACTCGACTATCTGGAAATCGATAGCGCGTCGATGGTGTGCGAACTGAAAATCGACGGACTGGCGATCGCCGTTACCTATCGTGACGGCATCCTGGTGCGCGCTGCAACACGTGGCGACGGCGAGCGCGGCGAGGACGTGACGGCGAACGTCCGGACAATTCGGAGCGTTCCGCTCGTTTTGGAGAAGGACAGCGAGGACGATGCGCAGACCTTGCCTGACGTGCCAGATGTGATTGAACTACGGGGCGAGGTCTACTTTCCTATTTCCAAATTCGCCGCGCTGAACGCCGAAAGGGAAAGGGCCGGGCTGCAGGCATATGTGAACCCCCGAAACTCGGCTTCGGGCTCGTTGCGCCAGCTCGATTCTGGCGAAACGGCCAAACGCCCGCTCGACATGTTCTTCTACGCACTCGGCTACCTGGAAAACAAAGGGGAAGGGAACGCCCGGGACGAAGCCAGGAGCGAAGCCGGCGAAGACACAGACAAAGGGCTGGCAAGCCACTGGGACCTTCTGCAGGCGGTCAAAGGCTGGGGCGGAAGAGTGAACCCGTGGACGCGCAGGGCCGAAACGATCGAAGAGGTCATGGCTGCGGTCGCCGACGCTGGCGAGATACGCGAATCGCTTGACTACGGCATCGACGGCGTGGTCGTCAAGATCGACTCGCTCGCTCTCCAGCGCAGGCTCGGCTACGTAGGCCGTGACCCGCGCTGGGCCATTGCATACAAGTTCCCTGCGGAACAGGTAGAAACGATCCTCAAAGCCATCCATGTCAACGTCGGGCGCACAGGTGCGCTCACCCCGTGGGCCGAATTGGAACCGGTGGTGGTCGGCGGTGTCACGGTCGGCCGCGCCACCCTCCACAACAGGGACGAGATAAAACGGAAAGGTTTCCGCGAGGGCGACCGGGTCGTCGTCCAGCGTGCCGGCGATGTCATCCCGCAGGTGGTCGAAGTCGCCCCCGGGAACAGGAGGTCGGCCGACTCGGCTCCGTATGTGTTTCCTGATAAGTGCCCTTCGTGCGGAACAACGACCATCCAGACCGAAGACGAAGCGGTGACCCGGTGTGTCAACGCTACGTGCCCGGCGCAATTCGAGCGGTTGCTGGAACACTTCGCCTCGCGCGGGGCTCTCGATATTGAGGGACTGGGGGAACGGGTGGCGCAGGACCTGGTCCGACTTGGCTTCGTTTCGAATATTGCCGATATTTACCGCCTGAGTGAACGCCGCGATGATCTTCTCGAACTCGACAAGATGGGTGAAAAACGGGTCGACAATCTCCTTGACGCTATCGAGTCGTCACGATCGCAGCCTCTGCCCCGTTTACTTTTCGCACTCGGAATACCCGGGATCGGTTCGGAAAGCGCGGAATGGCTGTCACGCCGGTTCCATAGCCTGAACGGCTTGAAAGAAGCGACCGAAGAGGAGTTGCTGGCGATCGACGGAATTGGTCCGGTCATTGCCTCTACGCTGGTCGATTATTTTGCACTCGAGCAGAACCAGAGGCTTATCGACCAGTTGATTGCCCGCGGGGTCGATCCGTTCGACGACACGCCCGGGCCTTCTGCCGACCATCCTGCCAACGGTGTGACATTCGTAGTTACAGGTCGGCTCGAATCTATGTCACGCTCCGAAGCACAAAGTCGAATAAAAACGCTTGGCGGCAAAGCCACCGGAACGGTAACGAAGAAAACCGACTACCTGGTGGCGGGCGCAGATGCAGGCTCGAAGCTGGAAAAAGCCAACCGGCTAAATATCCACGTTATCGACGAGGAAGAGTTCATGGCTTTCCTGGACCGTGGCCTGATACCTGCTGCACCCGGAACGGAACCGCCCGGCGAATAACCAGCAGGCCGGAGCGTTCGTATTGGTCAGTTTCATGCACACGTCCGGGTCGCCGACCCGGCACCCAACCGGGCATGTGCCATTTTCATTTGCTGACGATCTGCTGGACCACACCCAGCCGGTATGCGTGACTCTCGGCGGCTTCGAGTATCCGGGCGAAGTGATCGTCGCCGGGCGATGGCGTGCCGAATTCGGCAGGCCGCTTTCGGGTGTTTCGATGTTCAGATTGGTGCTGCTGCACTCGACCGATGTGCCGGCACCGGATGACATAGTGGACGATCGGATCTGCGTGGCGGCACCTGGACGCTATTCAATTCATCATCACCGGGCCTGCGGCGAGCAAAAGTATTCGGTCAAAATAGCGGGGACACGTTGCCTGGTTTTATCCAGACGCCAATAGGTGGTGGCCCCCCCGAAGACAGTTTCACTCCAGTGATTCCGGGTGTAGGAGAATCGCAACGGAACCTAGGCAACAATCCACCCCCTGGTGGCGGGTCCCGTCTCACGAACCGAGATCCAAATGACGTCTTCGGCACCCCGAACTTCAGTGATAGAGGTTGGCTGGGCAAAGTCGCCGGCGTCATCGGGAAGACTGTGGCGTGGATTATCGCTAATAAGGAACTAGCCTTGCTGGCACTGGCTGCATGGGCGCAGGCTCAACGCGATACGACGGCTCAAGGCTTCGTAGACGAGAGTACAGATGACAGTATTGAGAGCAGAGGAGGTATTGACAGCGGAGGAGGTTTCAGCAACACTAGAGACGACACGCCAGATATCCCATTTATTCTCGATAAGTACATCTATGAACCCGTCCTGCCGTATAGCAGGGCTGACGACGAAGCCTACGCTGCCGCCATCGACTCGCGGCTATCTCTGCGCGTGCGCGCGAACGACGCTATCGACCTCAGTTCCCTCTGGGCCGACGTCGCGGGCTACGGCACTGAGAACTCCAACATCACGTGGACATTCGCAGAAGGCGACACGAGGGATGATCTTTGGGTGCATTTCCGCGCGCAATACGACTGGGCCTTCGACGAACGCATCGAAACCCTAAGTGGCGCGGCGACTCTGAGGGGCGATCAGTTAAGCTCTAACTACGCCCAGTTCCGCATCGAGAGCGAGATTGAGGCCGCAAGCAACGACTCGAAACTCGAAGAGACCGTGTGGCAACCCATTACAGGCGACGGAACGCCTAGCAATGTCACCGTGTTACTCCGAGCGCCGAACCACCCGGAACTCTCCGATGCCTCTTACCCGATCTATACGATCCGCCCCGAAGCAGTCTACGACCAACCGCAACGCGTGTGGCTGCCGCTGCCTGATGACGCGGATCCCTTCGCCATCGACATATACTACTACCATCCTAATGGCGAGCACCGCGGGTGGTACCCGGCAGAGCATGTCCTAGGCTGGCTGGTCGCTGACAGCTACGAGATTCTTGAGGAGAGCGGAACGACTTATCTAGGCTTCCTCATTAGGCATGCCGCAATAGTTCAGCTGGGATTTCCAGAAGAGTAAGCCGATGGAATCATCTTTACGGAGCGTTTCCCAGGATTGTAGAGACGCGACACCCTACAACAAAATGACGGATGAATCATATGAGCGGCGCAAACGTGAATGATGAAATCGAACATCCTCTAACC
>JADFLG010000124.1 GCA_022564545.1 Chloroflexota bacterium
CCGGCGGCCGCTGAAACCACAAGCGTGTCGCCAGCTTTGGGCTGCCCGATATCCAGCAGGCCAAAATACGCGGTCAGGCCCGGCATTCCCAGCACGCCGACCGCAGTCGAAATCGGACCCAGCGAAGGATCGACAGCTTTTACGGTGTGGGCAGAAACGGCGGCCCATTCCTGCCAGCCGATATGCGCCCGAACGACGTCGCCAACCGAGTGCGTGGGCGATTCGCTTTGCTCGACACGGGCAACGACCTCGCCGGTCATGATCTCGCCCGGCTGGAGGGGTGTGGCGTATGAGGGGCCTGATCTCATTCGGCCCCGCATGTAGGGATCGAGAGACATGTAGAGCGTGCGAATCAGGACCTCGCCGTGCTCCGGCCCCGGGACCGGCGACTCGACAAGCTCAAAATTCTCAGCAACCGGCTCGCCTGTCGGCCGGCTTGCCATGGTCCATGCCCGGTTCGTCGCTGTCATATCTATCTCCGTTCAGCTACTTTTCGTGACCGATGAGCGTTCGATGAGTGTTCGATAGTCAGGTTGCCGTAGTCGTCGACCGTCACACTCCATGCCGGGTGGACAACTGTCGTGCTATCGGGCTCTTCGACTATCGCCGGACCACTGAATATAGCCCCGGCCGGCAACTTTGCCCGATCGTACACCGTGGTTTGCACGAAACCCTTGATTTCAGCAACCCTGGCCCCGCCAGCGCTATGGGCTCCGCCAGAGTTCGCTGCGTCCTCGGCGAAGTAAACAGGACGCTCACCCTTTGAGGCAACCGAAGCGTCAGTGCCAGTGGCATCGAGTTTCCGCATCCGGGGCCGGGCAATCTTGCCGACCGTCGTAAGGCGCAGGTTCACCAGCTCCACCGGCTCGTCGTTAGCACGGAAGCCGTATGCCGTTTCGTGGGCCTCGTGGAACGACTCGATCAGCTCGCTCATCCACGCGTCGTCGATCGTCGGGCGGTCGGGCGCCGGGACGCTCAGTTCGAAACTCTGACCCCAGTAGCGCATCTCGACCACACGCTCGAAGACGGGGTCCCCGGAGGCCGACGCGGCCGTTCTGTGCGCCTCTTTCCCGGCGGACTCGAGTCGTTCGAACTCACTTGCGATGCGTGACGGTTCAACCTCGTCAGACCGTACGATCAGGGTTGCCGACCCTTCCATTCGCATGTCCGTCACCAGCAACCCCAGCGCCGACGCAGTGCCGGGACCCAGTGGAATCAGGACCCTGGGAATGCCAGTCTGCTCTGCGATGCGGATGGCGTGGGCGGGGCCTGCGCCACCGAACCCGATCAGCATGAAGTCTCTCGGGTCGTGTCCACGTTGAACGGAAACCAGCCGGAGGGCGTTCACCATTGCAGTGTTGGCGATCTCGATAATGCCGTGGGCCGCGTCTTCGATCGACAGTTCGAGCGGCTCGGCGCAGTTCGTGCGAATTGCCACACGTGCGGCCTTGAGATCGAGCGACATTTCACCGCCTGCGAAATAGTCCGGATCGAGTCGGCCCAGCACCAGGTTGGCGTCGGTGATCGTTGGTTCCGTGCCGCCAAGCCCGTAGCAGACGGGACCCGGGTCGGCTCCCGCGGAATGGGGCCCCACCCGCAGCGCTCCACCCGAGTCGACCCACGCTATCGAGCCACCACCGGCGCCGACTTCGACCAGGTCCACGACCGTAGTCCGAATCGGATAGCCCGAGGCACCGCCGAACGCTCCGGTCCCACTCTGCCCCACACCGCCAACGCTGTAGTCCTTCGTCACGTGGGGCTTTCCGTTGCGGATGAGACTCGCTTTTGCGGTCGTGCCACCCATGTCGAAAGAAATGACGTTTGGATAACCGAGCGACGATCCGAGCGCGGCAGCTGCAACTGCGCCTGCCGCGGGGCCAGACTCGACCATGAAGACCGGCGACCGGGACGCAGCCTCTGCGGTGTAAACTCCCCCGTTGGACTGCATGACCAGCAACTCGGAACCGATGCCGGAGGCACGCAGTTTTTCGCTGATCGAGGCCAGATATGTGCTGACAATCGGCGAGACAGAGGCGTTGATTACTGTGGTCGAAGCCCGAAGGTACTCACGGAACTCGGGCACCACGTCAGACGAGAGCGAGATTATTACATTCGGGAGTTTGGCCCGGAGAGCCCTGCCAACACGCTGTTCGTGGTCGGGGTTCCGGTAGGAGTGGAGCAGGCAAACGGCCACGGCTTCGACCCCTGATTCCGCGATGCGGTCGACTACTTCAGCGACCGCTCTGTCATCGAGTGGTGTGACCACCTGGCCCTTCGCATCGAGCCGCTCCGGCACTTCGAAACAGAGCTGGCGCGGCACGAGCGGACGCGGCTTTTCAAACTGGAGGTCGTAGAGCGAAGGCCTGATTTGCCGGGCGATTTCGAGCATGTCCCGAAAACCCTCGGTCGTAATGAACGCGGTTTTTGCGGTCTTGCCTTCAATGATGGCATTGGTGGCGACGGTCGTTGCGTGAACCACGTGCTCGACGGCTTCCGGCGCAATCCCGTCGTCCATTTCGAGCAGCTTTTGCACTGCGGAAATGAATCCCACCGCAGGGTCCTCCGGGGTGGACAGCACCTTCGAGGTCGTAACCCGACCTGTGGTGGAATCGACGAGCGTCCCGTCGGTGAACGTCCCGCCGATATCGACGCCGATCCTGTACCGGCCAACCGCTGGTGCGGTCAATTATTTGACTCCCTCATGCTGACAATAAGTTTTCTTGCTTCGGTCGTGGCCGCTTCGTCGATCGTGTTTGTTCGCTCATTTACGACGACTCCGTAAAACTCACGCGCCCGCTCGCGATTTACCTTTCCGCCGATCACGTCTCGCAATACCAGTTCCGGGTCCCGCTCATCTGGCGGACCGTAACCGCCGCCGCCGGGGGTTTGGAAACTCACTGTGTCTCCGGGTTTCAGCTCGATTACGCACTTTGACGTGAGTTCAGTCACTTCACCCTCGGGGCCGTCGGGATTCAGGATGTAGTACGCCTTCCGGCCGGCCAACCCGCCAAATATCCCCTGTGGCCCGGCGATGTCGCGGTCGGACAGAATCGTGAAGGTCGCGGGGTCGTCGGGGAAGTGGTAGTCGCGCCTCATGCCGAGGCCGCCGCGGAATTTTCCGGGACCCTCCGAATCTTCGATCAGCGACAGACGGGTTACCCGCATCGGGAAGTGTGATTCGATCTCCTCGACCGGGGCATTCTCGGTGTTCTGCCCGTGCTGCTGGACGGCGTCGGGACCGTCGGAGGTCGCCCTTGCACCGTAACCCCCGGCCAGCGCCTCGTAGTTGCAGTGATACTCGCCGGTAACGCGGTCGATGATCCCGAACCCGGCCTGCGCCATCATCCCCTTGGTAGCGGCGGGAATTTTTTCTGGCATTCCAGGGGCGAGCGCCCGGAAGAGCAGGTCGTTGATCCGGACCTGGGTTTCCCAGCCGCCGACGACCGGGGCGGGGTGCACGGCATGAACGACCGTCCCGGCCGGCGCGTTCATGCGGACGTGTTGGTAAAACCCGTAGTTGACCGGCATGTCGGGGGCCATCAGCGCCCGCAGCGCGTAGGCGCAGGCCGAAAACGTCATCGCCTTTGTCGAGTTAACCGGGGCACGTCGCTGCGGGTCGCAGCCTTCGAAATCGAAGAACGCCGTCTCGCCATCAATGGTTATTTTCGTCTTGAGCTTCACCACTCTGTCGGTGAAGCCATCGAAATCGAGAAAACCCTCCGCCTTGTACACGCCATCGGGAATGGCGGCGATCTCGGCACGGGTACGGCGGTCGGTGTAATCGATCACTGCAGTTACGTACCGGTCGAAGTCAGGCAGGCCGTACTTGTCGACAAGATCGACCAGCCGACGCGCGCCCACAGTGTTGGCGGCCACCTGCGCCCGGAAGTCGCCCGCGGTTACCCGCTTCGACCTGATCTGAGCGAGCAGCAGCTTGAAAACGTCCTCGCGGATTTTGCCGTTCTTGACGAGCTTCACCGGAGGGATGATCACACCCTCCTGGAAAATCTCCTGGAACGGGCCGATCGAGGCCGGGGCGCCACCGCCAACGTCGACGTGGTGCGCAAGCGAGGCGACATAGCCGACCAGTTCGCCGTTGTGGTGGACCGGACCGAACACCGTCACGTCGTTCAGGTGCGTCCCGCCGCCGAACGGGTTGTTGACCACCAGCATGTCGCCGGGCCCGAGGTTATCGGCCCCGTATGCCTTCACGGAAGCTGGGATCAGTTCGACGAACGAACCGAGGTGCACGGGCTGGGTAAACGCCTGTGCGATCGGCCTGCAGTCGCGGTCGAAGTAAGCGCAGGAGAAATCCTGTCGCGTTTTGACATTTGTCGAATAGGCCGACCGCCTGAGCGCCACGGCCATCTCTTCGGCAACCTGCGTTAGCGCCGACCGGACGACCTCGAACTGGATGGGGTCGATTCTCTGATCTGGCCGGTCACCTGCCACTGCGCAACTCCCGTGTCGCCGATTTGTTGACTTCTCCCGATGCAGGGTCGATCTCGACACCGTACCGCTCGCGGGCCCGCTTCACTGAAACCTTGCGTTGCATGACGTCGTTTTGAACGCGCTCCGGATCGCGGGCGAACGGGTTGCCGTATCCGCCGCCGCCTGACGTGCGGTAGCTGATCACATCGCCGGGCTGTAATTGCAAAGTCGTCTTGGAAGAAAGGCGCTCCTCTTTTGCCCCGGCCCCGGGGTTATTTCGAATCAGGGTGTAGGTGGATGTGCTCCCCGGCTCTCCACCGAACAGACCGTGCGGCCCGGCCCTGTCGCGGTCGGCAAGGACCGTAAAGGTCGTCTCTTCCGGGAACATGTAGTCGCGGCGCAGCCCGAGCCCGCCCCTGAATTCGCCCGGACCCTCGGAATCGGGCACCAGTTCGTAGCGGGTGATGCGTACCGGGTAGTTGATCTCGGTCTCTTCGACCGGGGCGTTCTCGGTGTTCTGACCGTGACACTGGACCGCGTCGGGACCGTCGGAAGTCGAGCGCCCACCGAAACCGCCTGCCAGCGTTTCGAGGAAGCAGTAGTACTCGCCCGTATCGGGGTTTTCACCTCCGAAACCCGCATGGCACTGCATCGCCTTGGTCCCGGCGCAAATGACGTCGGGCATCGCCGGGGCGAGCGCCTCGAAAATCAAGTCGTTCAGCCGGACATGTGTCTCCCAGCCGCCAACGACCGGGGCAGGGTGGACGCAGTTGGTAACCGTGCCCTCGGGCGCATGAACTTTTACATAACGGTAGAAGCCATCGTTTACCGGCAGGTCGCGGTCCATCAGCGCCCTGAGGGCATATGCGCAGGCCGAGAAAGTTTGCGCGAAAGTCGAGTTCACCGGCGCACGGCGCTGCGGGTCGGAGCCGGTCGTGTCGAACTGAACTCCGTCGTCGTCGATCGTGATCTTCACCTCAAGTTTCACGACATCGTCGGTAAAGCCGTCGTTGTCGACAAACCCCTTCGCAGAGAACACACCATGTGGCAACTTCGCAACCTCGGCCCGGGTCCGGCGGTCGGTGTACTCGAGAATCTCGTCAATGTACCGGTCGAACTCGTCGAGGCCGTACCGGTCGATGATTTCGTTGATGCGTATGGCACCGGTGCGGTTGGAGGCAATTTGCGCCCGGAAATCTCCCGCTGTTTCACGTTTCGAGCGGATCTGGGCCAGCACAAGACGGAACAGGTCGTCGTCGATCTCGCCGGCAGCAACCAGCTTAATCGGCGGGATGATGATGCCTTCCTGGAACACCTCCCGGAACGCACCGATCGATGCGGGAGCGCCGCCGCCGACATCGACGTGGTGCGCAAGACACGCCGTGTACCCGACGAGCCGGTCCTGCCGGTAGACGGGTCCGATCAGGGAAATGTCGTTCAGGTGAACACCGCCGCCATAGGGGTCGTTCGACAGGATCATGTCGCCAGGTCCGAGATTCTCAGGTCCGTACCGGGTCACGGCTATCGGGACGTGTCTCACAAACGACCCGAGGTGTACCGGCTGCGTGAAGGCTTGCGCGACAGATCGCAGGTCTCTGTCGAAGAAGGCGCACGAAAAGTCCTGGCGGGTCTTCACATTCGTCGAATAAGCCGATCGCCTGAGGGCAATGGCCATCTCTTCCGTCGCCTGTGTGAGGGCGTTGCGGATGACCTCGAACTTGATCGGGTCGATGCCAGATACGCCAGATGTGCCGGTTGTGCCAGATGCGTCAGGAGAAGTCATCAGGCGAAGATGATAGCCCTGCGGGGACCACGTCGGCACCGTTCTTCAGGAAAGTCGGCAGGTGTTACTACAAACCCCGCTCTTTCTTCACGCGTCGCCACTCTTCGAACGACTCGGGCTGCGGCGGGTAGTACTTGCCGGGTGCAACGCCTTCGGCCTTGATCTTTTCCTTGATGTAGTTTTCGACTTCTTCGTGTTCGGTAGCGTGTTCGAGTACTTCTGCCGCCATCCATGACGGAACCACGATCACGCCATCATCGTCGCCGACCATCACGTCGCCGGGACGCACCAGCGCGCCGCCGCACTGGATCTGGATGTCCTGTTCAGCGGGCGCGACAGTCGGCCCGCCGTGAAGACTTCTGGCGGTCGCGTACACGATCAGTCCGTAGTTTTCGTCACGGAGGACGTCAAGGTCGCGGATTGCACCGTCGACAACGACGCCGTCAGCATTTTTCATGGCGAGTTGGAGCAGTTTTACGTCTCCGCCAACGACATCTTGCATGCGGCCCTGGAGGTCGGCCACGAGCACATCGCCGGGTCCGCATTTGCCCATGGCAACGTACTCGGGAGAGCCTTCGCCAGGGGGCGTGTCTGCTTTCAGGTCGTCCCGGTGAGGAAGGAAACGGAGTGTCCTCGCCCTGGCCGCCAGTTTTTTGCCCGGTGTGAAGTTCTTCAGGCCTTCGCACACGCAGAGGGTGGACCCAAAAAACCGCACAGCGTTGTAAACGGTCGCGGTGGGAAGTTTCTTGAAGCCTTCGAGCACCTCGTCAGGCACGTGGACCGGCTTCATATCGAATGTGGGCTTTTCAGGCATGAGGTTGGGATTCTCGTTTCGGGAGGGCTTCGGCGGACTGACCTCAGGTTGGTCGTGCTCTGGTTGGGTGAAACTGGTCAATGCGCCTGCTCAGGGCAATTTTTCGTCCGCGCTGGCATGGCCGGGATACTACTCTTGCAAACTGGACAGCCGCAACATTGCGCTGCTAATGAAACTGATCTTGCTGCGATGCCATACAACCTTCTAATAACGGGTGAATCAGGAATAGGGAAGTCGACCGCCCTCAATCAGTCAGTCGAATTCTTGAGCAAGCGGCGCATCGCGGGATTCTTGAGTCCGAGGGTCGTTGGCGACGGCTCCGACCCGGGATGGCGCATCGAAGGGTTTAATGGAGTCTCGGGAATGTTCGCTCACGCTTCGATTCGCGGTCGCCACAGGATGGGCCTTCTCGGCGTGGACATTGATCTGTTTGAACGCTGTATCAGCTCTGAAACATCAGCACTTAGCCGCTCGGATTTAGTGATAATCGACGAAATCGGAATTATCGGCGGGTGGTCAAAGGCGTTTCGCCAATTTGCGGAACGGGCGCTGGATTCGACCATGCCGACGGTCGCGATCGTTCGCCAGAAATCAGGTGATTTCTCAGATCGCGTCAAATCGAGGGATGATGTCGAAATTTGGACGCTCAACCGCGAGATCCGGGACGTTATGCCCGGTGATATCGCCCGTTGGGTCGAGGCAACCGATTTGCCGATGGCGTAAATGTGATGCGATGACGTTGCAACCGTAGTAGGGTTTGCGACCATCGACGACGCCAGTTGTGCCTGAGTCACCGCGCCCACTTCAACAAATGAGAGCCCAGATGCTGCAACCCGGAATGCCCCTTTCGCGTTTCAAGGTCCTCGACCTGACCCGGGTCAGGGCGGGCCCGACCTGCGTGCGGCAGCTGGCCGACTGGGGCGCCGACGTGATCAAGATCGAGGCCCCACCCACTGGCCCAAATAGCCCAAATAGCCCAAATAGCAAGGAGAGCCTGGGTGGAGATCGAGACGGTTTTGATTTTCAAAATCTACACCGTAATAAACGCTCTCTGACTTTGAACTTGAAAATGGCCGAAGCGCGAGAGATTTTTTACAAGTTGGTCGAACAGGCCGATGTCGTGGTCGAAAACTACCGGCCCAACGTAAAAAACCGGCTCGGCGCCGACTATGAATCGCTGGCGAA
>JADFLG010000125.1 GCA_022564545.1 Chloroflexota bacterium
CATGATGATCGACCACCCGCTTGATATCCGCGGAGGTGACCTGTATGTGTCCGAGAGGCCTGGTCTCGGAATCAACCTCGATCCCGAGTTCCTGGCGGCTCACGAAATCGACCCGAACGAGGATTTCGCGGGCAAACACCCCGACCAGGCGTAATTAAACGATAGCCAGTGGGCCAGGCAACAGGCAGCCGCAGCAACGGGATCAGATCGACTTAGCCTGAATACGTCGGACAGCAATATCCTTGGGCGGGTCGATCTTCCGGTAGTCTTACGACATCTGTCACAGTACTACTGCTGCGAACAAAGCCGCGCCGATCCCATTGTCAATGCGGACAACTCCTGTCTAAATCTGAGTATCCATGCCCGAATTAGAACGAATAACCGTCGAGGGATTCAGAAGCATCAGGTCAATCGTCGATCTTCCGCTTGGCGATATAAACATCCTGATCGGAGCCAACGGAGCCGGAAAGTCTAATTTCATTGGTGTGTTTGAGTTCTTGCGCTCCCTACGACAAGGTGAGCTTCAGAACTATGTCGGTAAAAGTGGCGGTGCCGAAAGAATCCTGCATTTTGGTTCTCGGACGACGGAGAAGATCAGGATTCACGTCTTTTTTAAAGATGACATAAACCAGTACGAAATCGAACTCGAACCGACCATCTCTGAAGATCTGCTGCCTTCCAGCGAAACGGCCTATTTTTGGGGTGATAAAAAAACGAGCGGGCCGTTTCAGGACACCCTAATGAGGAAAGGCCGAGAGGCAGGTATCAGCGACGAGGAGGCCAGAGACATCCCGTGGCATGTTCGTCAGCATCTTGACCGTTGGCGAATCTACCACTTTCATGATACCGGCCCCAAATCTCCGATGAAGAAAACACCGGACATAAACGACAACCGGTTCTTGCGTTCGGACGGATCAAATCTCGCGGCGTTCTTGTATTTCCTTCGTCAAAAACACTCTGATGAATACGGTCAAATAGTTAAGACGGTACAAAGGATTGCACCGTTTTTCCGTGATTTTGACTTAGCACCTGACCGACTTAACGAAAAAAAAATTCGGTTGGAGTGGAGACATGCCGATTCTGGCGGTTTTTTTGATGTTTCGTCACTTTCAGACGGCTCTCTGAGGTTTATGGCCCTTGCCACATTGCTATTGCAACCTAAGGAACTTCGCTCGTCTGTAATTCTGATGGACGAACCGGAATTGGGTCTGCACCCATTGGCAATTACCATGCTGGCCTCGCTGATAAAACAGGCTTCGCACAAGAGCCAGTTGATCGTCGCGACACAGTCGTCGCTCCTGCTTGATCACTTTGAGCCAAAGGACATCATGGTCGCCGAACTGGAGGACGGGGGAACAACGATCAATAGGCTCGACACCGAGCAACTCTCGGAGTGGCTTGAGGACTATAGCCTTGGACAACTGTGGGAGAAGAATGAGATCGGTGGACGGCCTTCATGAGAGCTAAGAATTGACACGCCTGCTCGTCGAAGTCGAGGGGCCGACTGAAGAAACCTTCGTGACGGAGGTTCTAAGAACTCACTTGATTGAACAGGGTTTCATTGATGTTAATCCTCGGATTTTGGGCAATGCCCGTTTACGGTCAAATCGGGGAGGTATCCGATCCTGGCCTTCAGTAAAGGTTGAAATACTTCGCCATTTGAAATCCGACTCAGGGTTGATTGTCACAACCATGGTCGATTACTACGGTTTGCCCAGGTCTGGGAGCAACGGCTGGCCTGGACGGCAACAGGCCGCGGGGGTCATATTTGAGAAAAAAGCAGATGTCGTCCAGGACGCCCTAAAAGCGGACATCTGCTCCGAACTCGGGGAATCCACAGAATATTGCCGATTTATTCCATACGTGATGATGCATGAATTTGAAGCAATGCTTTTCAGCGATTGTGCTTCATTCGCCGATGCAATTGACAGGCCAGACTTGGAGGCGAAGTTCCAAGCCATTCGCGACCAGTTCGGTTCGCCCGAAGAAATCAATGATTCCTCCGACACCGCTCCGTCGAAAAGAATCGTAAAGCTGATGCCTGAGTACGACAAGATTTTGCATGGATATTTCGCAGCCTCGGATATCGGAATCGAAAACATCAAGTCTCAGTGCGCAAACTTCTCGGCTTGGTTGAGCAACCTCGAATCTATCCCATAACGGCTCCGATTTCGCGGGCAAACACCCCGACCAGGCGTAATTAAACGATAGCCAGTGGGCCAGGCAACAGGCAGCCGCAGCAACCCGGCCGGCCGTATCCGCATCGAATCACCATGGGTGAATTTAATTTGCTGCGATCAGCGTTCTCCAAACGGGCGATGATTCTTAGTGCAATAGCGCTGTTGGTCGCGACTGTTGCCGCTTGTTCGTCCAGCACATCGGTTATAGAGGATGACCAGGAACCGGGTTCAACTGCGCCAGGCGAAAACCAGGGATTGAGTGAAACCCCGGTGACAGGCGAAGCCCAGGAGACTGCCGAAGCCCAATTCGCGGGCGAAATCGAGGTCCCGGAGTTCGACACGGATGCCTTTGGCAAAATAAACCCGGTCCCCGAAATCCGCGCGCTCGACCGCGCTGCCGACCTCAGGGGCGAGTTTGAATATTACGAAGATAATCGAATACCCCGTGACGCGATCAACCCTGTCTACTCACCAGTTTTCGTCTCTCCCGATGAAGCTACGCTGAGCCCGAAAGAGCTCGTCATGGGGCTCGAGATCAACGGCGACGCCCGGGCCTACCCGGTGGGCATGATGCGGATACGCGAGATGGTCAACGACGAGGTCGGCGGCACTCCGGTGCTGGTCACCTGGTGACCGATTTGCTATACCGGTCTCGTGCATGACCGGCGAATCGAAGGAAAGGTCCATATCTTCGGGAACGAAGGCGTGCTGTTCATGTCAGCGATGACCTGGTGGGACTGGGAGACCCAGAGCGTCTGGTCACAGCCGTGGGGCGCAGCCATTGATGGCGAGTTGACCGGCACTCGCCTGACCCTGCTGCCATACGATCTGGTTCCCTGGCAGACCTGGCTCGAGCGGCATCCCGAGACAAAAGTACTCGTCGATGAGCGGGCCGACCTCACATATGGCGGCCGGTTCGCGATCGACAGGTTCGTAATTGGCGTTTCGATTGGCGACGCGGCAACCGGCTTCTATTTTGCTTCCTCAGCTATCGAGGGCGTCGTCAACGAGTGGGTCGGCGATTTTCCGGTCGCCGTATTTGCCGACAAAGACACCCGCACTATCCACGTGTTCCTGCGCACGCCGAGGCGGGGATTTAACGGCCCGGAAATCCTGCCGGATACGTTAACGTTCGAATTGATCGAGCCTGGCGATTCAACGGGCCCCCGTGAAGTTCGGGACGTGGAAACGGGCTCGACGTGGGATATCGAGGTCGGAGTCGCAACGGGCGGCCCGCTCAGGGGCACGCTGCTCCAGCGAGCACCCTACGTTTCGGCCTACTACTGGGCGTGGGAAGACTTCAATCCGCACACCGTGCTATGGGGCGACAGGTTCGACGAACTGAAATGACCAGGGCCTGAACTAACCGTGCCAGGCCGAAGCCAGCCCTAACCCATGACCAGTCCGGCGATCATGTCGCCAACCTGGCTGGTTGTGAGCGGGCGTTCGCCGTTGGAAGCGATATCTCCGGTCCGGTAGCCCTCTGACAGTATCGAATCGACACCGTTCTCGATGGCTTCCGCCTCTGCGTTGAGTCCCAGCGACAGGCGGAGAAGCATTGCGCCACTGAGAATCGAGGCCATCGGGTTGGCCAGGGATTTGCCTGCAATACCGGGGGCTGAGCCGTGGATGGGTTCGTAGAGCGCTGGTTTTCCGCCGCGACGACGTCGACCGTGCTTTGGCGGCAACGACGACACCGAAGCCGAAGGAAGCATTCCCAGTGAGCCGCCGATAACCGCGGCCTCGTCGGAAAGAATGTCGCCGAACAGGTTCTCGGCCACAATCACATCGAAAATCACCGGGTTCGTGATCAGTTGCATCGCCGCGGTGTCGGCAAGCATGTGGATCAACTCGACGTCCGGGTACTCGACGCCGACCTCGGTGGCGACTTCGCGCCAGAGTCGTGAAGACTCCATCACGTTCATCTTGTCGATGGAGTGCACTCGCTTCTTTCGGTCACGGGCCAACTCGAACGCAATTCGGACCACCCGCTCGATCTCTTTTTCGGAATAGGCAAGCGTGTCGACCGCTCGTCGTCCGCGGGAGTTCTCCCATCGGCGCTTTGGCTTGCCGAAGTACAGACCGCCGGTCAGTTCCCGGACCATGATGAAATCGACGTCGACAAGCCGCTCGGGTCGCAACGGCGATGAATCGATCAGTTGCGGGTATACCTTGCAAGGCCGGAGGTTTGCGAACAGGCCCAGCCTCTTCCGCAATTGGAGGATGCCATCCTCAGGCCGCACCTTGGCGAGCGGGTCGTCCCACTTCGGACCGCCGACCGCGCCGAAAAGCACGGCGTCCGAGCCGAGGACGATGTTCATAGTGTCGTCCGGCAGGGCCGTTCCAACGGCATCGATAGCGCAGCCACCGACGATGCCGGTAATGTACGTGAATTCGTGCCCGAAGCGACCGGCGATCGCGTCGAGGACTTTTACCGACTCGGCCGTAACCTCCGGGCCGATACCATCACCACCAAGAACTGAAATCCGTACGTCCATCAGTTGGCTCTTCTTTCGTACCTCGAAAAGGGCCATGCCCCAAAACAACCTGCGAAGTCTACCAGCGGGGAGGCTCGGCCGTCACATATATTTTCGGTGGGCGTAAAAACCGACCCCGTTCGCCTACCATCGGGCAGCACGTTTTGACTCGAACGAATCGATCGATTCGACGTAATCCAATGTGATGCCGACATCGTCGAGTCCCTTCAAAAGAGAGTTCTTCCGGAACGGGTCGATTTCGAAGCTGGCGTTCAGGTTTTGACCGTCGGTGACCGTCTGGGATACAAGATCGACGGTCGCACTGTAGCCAGAACCTCGCAGCGCGCGCGCCATGATTGTGTCTACTTCGGAAGTTTTTAGAATTACTGGCAGAAGTCCGTTTTGTTCGCAGTTGTTCCGGAAGATGTCGGCAAAACTGGGAGCTATGATCGCCCTGAACCCCATTTCCATGAGCGCCCAGGGAGCGTGCTCGCGCGACGAACCGGAACCAAAGTTACGACCAGTCACAAGGATTTTCGCACCACGGTACCTGTTTTCGTTCAGTATGAAGTCGGGATTGAGAACACCGTCTTCGAGGTATCGCCAGTCGAAAAAGGCGAACTCGCCGAAACCGGTCCGCTCGATGCGTTTCAGGAACTGCTTTGGAATGATCTGGTCGGTATCGACGTTCGCACGGTCGAGCGGCGCGACGATCCCTGTGAGCTTCGAGAACTTTTCCAATTTTGCTGCCTTTCGTCTCGTCCATTACCCGGAACGGGATTTCCTGTTTTCCAGTTCCTTGCGCCGTATCCCCTCTTTCAGCGCTTCTTCAAGCGGGTCTACCGGGCGCGGTGGTGTGATGGTGATATTGCCCACCAGGGCGTGGCGCGCCTCCTGGCGGCGGTGGAGTTCGATAACAACGATGATGGCGGCAACCCCGAGAGCCGCCAGCAAGATGTCTGCAATTATCAGTCGCTGGTGAGCCGTGACCACCTCATTGATGGTTTCGCGAACTGAATTCCAGAACCAGCCGATGGTCCTCGGGTTGAAGACGAATACGGCGACGAATATCCCGGCCCAGACATTCACAATCGCCGGCACCCTGCCCTTCTTCTTCCAGGCCAGTTCATCGTCGGTCGTTACAGCCGGATCGCTGCCCCTGAACAATTCCCGGTAGACCTGCCATGGCTTGAACAGGTTGAACACCGGAACGAAAAACCAGAAGACACCCTTTTCCGGGCTGAACCCCTGGTCGTTGCTCTTGAGTGTCAGCAGGTTCCTGCTGGCGCGGTGGGTGAACGATCCGAACGCGAACATGTTGGCGAGCAACGCGGCCACAAGCAGCACGAAACGGATCGAACCCGCGTTCTGGACGTCTGAATAGTCCTTCTGGGCGTCGATGAGCCGAACGCACTCCTGTGTTAGCGCCACTACATCTGCTTCAGTGTTACAGGCTATCTTTTCTCGACCTGCGAAGGCGAGTATTTCCTGCGCTGAGACCGGGGACTGGCTGGGTGGGACGCTCACGAGTCCCTGGTCGCGAAGGTCGGTCAGCAGCGCCGCGGTCGACCAGTCTTGAAATGCCAGGGAGACCGCAATAACGGTCCAGGCTGCCAGTGCGACAACGAGCCACATGAGTTGTGTGCTGTTCGATTCGTATGAGTACGGATCGTATCTTTTGACCTTGGCACGTTCAAGTTCGGCCCGACCTGAGATTCGCCCCATCAAGCTGTCTCTGCGCGCGGGCGACGTATTCAGATTCAGATCGTCTCGAGACCGTCGCCTTTTGCGGCGTGACGAATCCAATCCACTTTCACCTGTGGCGCTCCGCCTTTGCCCCGGCGGTCGTGGATCGAAATCTGGTGCCGGTCGTTCAGGGGACTCTGGCATTATTCTCTGTCCCAGTCCCTTACGTCTACGAAGTGCCCCTTGATGGCGGCGGCGGCGGCCATGGCGGGGCTTACCAGGTGGGTGCGGCCGCCCTTGCCCTGCCGGCCTTCAAAATTCCGGTTCGACGTCGAGGCGCAGCGCTCGCCCGGTGCGAGAATGTCGGGGTTCATCCCGAGGCACATTGAACAACCCGACTCGCGCCACTCGAAACCGGCCTCCTTGAAGATCAGGTCGAGGCCCTCTTTCTCGGCCAGCATTTTGGTCAGGGTCGAGCCCGGCATTATCTGTGCGCGCACTGTCGATGCGACCTTGTGCCCCTTTACGATCGCCGCCGCGGAACGGAGGTCTTCGACCCGGGCGTTCGTGCATGACCCGATGAAAACGCGGTCGATGTTAATGTCCTCGAACGCGGTTCCGCCCTTGAGGTCCATGTATTCGAGCGCACGTTCTGCCGAAGACCTGTCGGCGGGGTCGTCGAAATCTTCTGGCGACGGCACCCGGTCGCTAATGCGGGCCACCTGGCCGGGGTTCGTGCCCCAGCTAACGTGCGGCTCGAGCACATCGCAGTCGATCTCCAGCAGGGCGTCGTAGGTTGCGCCCTCATCGCTCGCGAGCACACGCCATTCTTCGACGGCCTTCTCGAAATCCTCGCCCTTCGGCACAAACCTGCGGCCCCGCATCCATTCGAACGTAGTGTCGTCCGGGGCGATGAGACCTGCCCGTGCGCCGGCCTCGATCGTCATGTTGCAGACGGTCATCCGGCCGGCCATGTCGAGTTTCTTGATCGGCTCACCGGTGTATTCGATGACGTAGCCGGTCCCCCCGGCCGTGCCCATTTCGCCAATGGCCGCGAGGATCATGTCCTTGGCCGTGACGCCCTGCTGCAGCACGCCGGTGAACCGGACCTCCATAGTCATAGGCTTGCGCTGCCGGAGGGTTTGCGTTGCCAGTACGTGCTCGACCTCCGACGTGCCGATGCCGAAGGCCAGCGACCCGAAGGCGCCGTGCGTAGACGTGTGAGAGTCGCCGCAGACAATCGTCATGCCGGGTTGGGTGTAACCCTGCTCGGGGCCGATCACGTGCACGATTCCCTGGGCGGGAGAATCGACGTCGTAAAGTATTACGCCGGACTCTTCGCAGTTTTTCCTGAGCGTTTCGACCTGCAGCCGTGCAATCGGGTCCTTGATGGTTTGCGATCGCGTCTCGTCAGTTGGCACGTTGTGGTCGACCGTGGAGATCGTGAGATCGGGCCGGCGCACTTTTCGGTTGGTGAGCCGGAGCGCCTCAAACGCCTGCGGGGAGGTGACTTCATGCACCAGGTGCAGGTCGACGTAAATGAGCGCCGGCTGGCCCTCGGGCTCGACCACGATGTGGCTCTCCCAGATCTTTTCAAACATGGTCCTGACCATGTGCGAGTAACCCTCCGGAAACAGAACGTGCAAAGCAAACTAAATCGAACAGGAATAGTAACGCAGAAGCAGCACCCATCAGAGAGTGCCGCTTCGCCATGTACTACCAAATGTGGACCATCAACTAGATGTAGTTCCCACGGACGTTGTTTACAGTCTTGAGATCGAGTCCATCACTGCCGTCATGTCGTCGGAAGAGATTGTGTTCGCGAACACGACCAGGGTGAATATGTGTCATTGCG
>JADFLG010000126.1 GCA_022564545.1 Chloroflexota bacterium
ATCGATTTCATCGATCATGTAGTCGTGCGAAGTCATCTGATCCTCTCATCGTTGATTGCCATGGTGTCATGATTGCGCCTCTGTAAATCAGATATCAAATTTGTTATCAGGCCTGTATCTTCTGCGCTAAAAGTTCGAGATGTTGCCAAATCTTTACCATCGCCTCGGTGTCCCGCTCGCAATACGCCAGCAGATTCGACCGGAGTTGTCCAGTGTCACCTGCTTCCACTCGGCCTTCCACGAGGTCCACAAATCTAGATGCGGCGGTCTCCCCCTCTTGAATGGCCAAGTCGGAATAGTCGAAACCCGGCACCATTACAGGGAGTACGTCTTTGATCGAGAAAGAACCTTTCAGATCCCGATGATAATAATTGCTTTTCACAAGCCCCATTAGGTCGACAAATCTGGAAAAAACTGGATCGACCAGAGTTTGCAGGTCCTCGAATCTTTCGCCGATCATCTTCAACGTAGTGGCCTCATATGGCGAATAGACCAAGACAGAGCCCGGACCTTCTATCTCACTAAGCAACGTCTCGGTGAACTCCACACGCGGGTCATCGTCGCCTTCCGCCAAGTATTCGGCATGCTCCAGGCGACCATCGTCGTGCAACGTATGGCAAGACCACTGGAATGGGATTCGCTCGTAGGGACGCGTTGACGCGTATAACGGCACTACCGGACTCGCCGCCTCGAAATCGATAAATCTGAGCGGGAAGGCGATATTCGCGATCGTGGTGCTAATGTCTTCGGATATCCAAATATCCCCAGACTTTGACGACTCGATAGCGCGTTTTTGCAACTCGTTCAAATGTTCGTCGCTCGAGATTTGATCGGTTGCGACTACGCCCGTCGCCTCCAACTTCTGAACTCTGCTCAAACCAAATCCGGGCACGTACATAACCCAATTCTCTGGGCGATCCGACGTGCAGTACGCGAAGAAATCGCAGCCATAAGGCTCGGCACAGTGCGGACCTATTGGCACCGTCGGCTCGGTGCCTGAATCCACCACCTCATGTAGCCGGTCAACCAGCGGTGAGATATCGGGCATCAGGATCGACACCTCCGCCGTCCGGTCGATGATCTTGAACAATTCGGCCAAGTCCAGACCCCCGTTACTGCGGACGTAAGTCGTGTCAATCAACATCAGTTTCGTAGATTCGATATTTACACCGCTGGCTTCCAGTACAACTCGCTGAATGGCCAGGTCCATATCATGAACAAGTTTTGGCGATGTCGAACTTTTTACTTCTACAAGGTCCCATGTATCACATCCGGACTTCCTGATCATCACATCAGCGCGCACTCTCGTGTCTAGAGCGGTGAATCCCGCCTCGAATATCACCTCGATATTTGGGTCTTTGAGAAGTTTTTTAGTTTTATGAACCGCGTCGTCATGGCGGAACGCTGGTGAAGAAATCAGGATGCCATTCGGCCATGACGTTCGAGCGAGTTCTCCGAAGCGCGTGCCTGCAGCAAATCTGGCCCTCGTTGCGGCGTCCGGTGGTGTGGCTAACTTGGGATCATTCGCAGTCAGGTAGGCGCGCTTTTCGCACTGCCATCCGCCAATGAACTTGGACTTCGAGAGCATATAAAAAAATACCCTGCTACCGACGATATTCTTACGACCGATTTGTTGGGCACGAGTTATACCACAGCACCTTAGGATGGTCACACCACCCTCAAAATCGCTCGCTGGAAAGAAGAATATCTACCGTCCAGTTTCATTCGATGGTCATGCCAGTTGTTTCGAACACTAAATCCGTTCACTTTCCCCAGCACATCGCTCCACATGCCCGTAGAATCTCGATCGTTGCCGCAGGACCACGCAGATCAAGAACACCAGGAGAACAGGGCACCATGAATTCGGACCGAGAGCTCGGCTTCACGCCGGTCTACAGATTGCGCGAGATGATCGGGTCGAAAGAGATTTCGCCGGTCGAGTTGATCGAATCCCATCTCCGGCGCGCCGACGAGCTCGACCCGAAACTCGGCATCTTCATCACCCGGACCTCGGAACAGGCGATGGATGCCGCGCGCAAGGCCGAGGCAGCGGTGATGCGCGGCGACGAACTTGGTCCCTTGCACGGCATTCCTGTGCCGGTCAAAGACACCGACTCGGTGGCGGGCGTCACGTTCACTCGGGGCTCACTTCCCCATAAAGACGCAATCGGTGACGTGGATTCTGTACCGGTGGCCCGCATCAAGGCAGCCGGCGGCATTGTCACCGGCAAAACAAATGCACCGGAAAACGGTTATGCAGGAACGACGGAAAACCGGTTGGGACCACCGGCGCGCAACCCGTGGAATCCAGAGACGACCCCGGGTGGTTCGTCTGGCGGATCGGCTGCCGCGATTGCCGCCGGGCTGGCCAGTTATGCGACCGGAGGTGATGGCGGCGGTTCGATAAGGATTCCTGCCGGTTTCTCGGGTATATACGGAATCAAAGCAACGCAGGGCAGGGTGATCCGCGCCGCGGCGGGACGAACCAGCTACGGCATTATGAATAACTCGTCCGCTGGCCCGCTTACTCGCTCCGTGCGAGATGCCGCGATGGCGCTGATGATTGGTTCCGGTCACGAGCCGGCAGCCGAGTATGGAAGCCTTACCGACGATGTCCCTGATTTTCTTGGTGCGCTCGACAGAGGCGTCAAAGGGCTCAAGATCGGGTGGACGCCTGATATGGGTGGTAATCCTGTCGATCCAGAGGTGGTCCAAGTCGCCGAGAAGGCTGCAAAGGTTTTCGAAGAACTTGGTGCGACGGTCGAGACGGTAGATTTCAACCCGTCGGACTACGAAGAGGTTTTCTGGAGTTTCTTCGATTATTTCTGCATCAAGGGCCTTGCTAACTACAAATACGACTGGGAGAACAACAGGGACCAGCTAACCGATTACTTTGGCGATTGCCTGGACTATGCCAACACTTTACCGGCCGTAAGAATGTGGGAGATATTGAGCAACATCGGCTGGTACAGGAACTACGTGACCGAGTATTTCGCGGACTATGATCTGCTACTTTCGCCTACCCTTGCCGTTCCTGCCTTCAAGATCGGCGAGCAGCCCGAAGTCATCGGTGGCAAGAAAGTGCCGCACCGGCTCTGGGGCTTCACCCCTTTCACCTACCTGTTCAACCTGACCGGCAACCCGGCCGCATCCGCGCCGGCCGGATTTTCTTCGGCAGGACTGCCAATAGGCCTGCAAATCATCGGCGACATCAAGGACGAGGTGACAGTGCTTGCGGCGTCGGCAGCGTTGGAAGAAGCCCGACCCTGGGCCGATAAGCGCCCGCCGGTGAGTTAGGTGGAGGTGGTTCCCTCTCCCTGCGAGGGAGAAGGGTGCCAGCTTGCGGGCGCGGGTGTGGGCGAGATGTGCAGCTGGCAATCGACTTGACCGACCCTGAGAGATCGATAACTTCGACCCACCCTCTAACTCCCTCCCTGGAAAGGAGGGAGAACCTACTTGCACTACCCGCGACTGAAGCTCCGAATCACGTCCCAGATTTCGGGCTTCATCGAGTTGTAGATGAAATAGCAGTAACGGGTCGCACCCTGCGCCTGCATTTCTGCCAGCAGCCGGTTCAGTTCGGGCGGAGTAAGCCAGTTCGATCCAAAATGCTCCAGGCCCACCCACGGCATGTAGCGTTCAGGACCGCCGCTGTTGGCGATCATCTTGGCCGTCTGATCGCGCACCGAGGTCGTGAACCACTCATCGGTCGCTTCTCCTGTGTAAGCGCTAACCGGATAGTCCGAAGGCATCGGGAAATCGAACATCGAACTGAACAACTCTGACGCCAGGTCCGGGTCGAGCCCGTCGTTCCACTCGACCAGCGTGTCGACCCAGTTGACGATCGTTCCCCTGAACCCGGCAACGCCCCCCGACCACCAGTATTGTTTTGGCTGCTGGAAGTCGATGTATTGCTGTTTGCGAATCGTGTTGTGACCTGTCAGCGGCTCGGCAAACGGCAATCGGGACGAGTTGCCAACCTGCGTGTCGGGCAGGTGTTCCTTGACGCCCCTGTACGAAGTGCTGATGCTCCACTCGACCGCAGCCTGCTTGAACGAATACCAGGCCGTGAACTTCGGGTGCTCCCGCCACCAATCGTGGCTCGCCAGGGCTCCCGGCGCGTCGGCAATAAACATCCGGGCGTGGTCACGATTAAATCCGTGCAGGAACTCGCTGAAATGGTCACGACCGTCCAGTACGGCCTGAAAATCGATCCCGTTCGAAGTTGCAAACACCCTGTTTTCGGGTGTGTCGATCTGTTCCACCCACAGGTCGTCCCGATGTCCCGGCTTGATCTCCCACTTGAAGTCCGGGCCATCGAGCAACAGACCGGTCACCTGCGGAAAGTGCTTCGCTGTGTCCCGCGCCCGGGCGACTGTCATCGCGGGCATTTCCGGGTCGGTAAAACTGGGCGTGCGCCGGCTCGTATCGAGCTTTCCCGAGCCAAATCCACCGTGCAGAAAATAACCCTTGTCATCGACCGCGTAGATCGTAAAACCCTTTGAGCGCCCCATGTCGAGAGCTGCCGATAACTGCTCAGCCTGGCCTGAAAGATGCGCCGGCATGGTTGGCGGCTGCCAGGAAAGACCTTCGTAGAACTCGGGAGTCGGGGCGAATGCCGCCGTCGGAACGCGCTTGACCGGCTCGCCACCCATCGCCTTCAAACCGCGTGGGTGTCCATCTTCGGGCTGCGGGTAGACGTTGCCTTCGTCCGGACCCCGATCATCGAGCAGGCACAGCCACTGCAGCGCCACCTCGTTGATTCCAGCGTCGGCCAGCTCATCCCAGAACGACTCGTCAAACAGGATGTCGTTCGGCGGTCGCACACACATGACGGGCTTTAGCAGCTGTTTTTTCGTTGACATCGGATGCACTTTCGGCGAATGAGTGTTCGTTGGACGCCGGAAATGTACACCCTGGACGGGTTGACGGGTCTCAGATTCTCGTAAGAGACGGAATCGACGTGAACTGCTCTTCGTACAGTCTTCGGTAAAGCGTCGAGCGGACCAGCAACTCCTCGTTGGTGCCCCGATCACTGATCCTGCCGTTTTCCATAACAAGAATCTGATCGGCGGCAATAACGGTCGAAAGCCGGTGTGCGATCGCGACCGTTGTGCGCCCCTTTCTCAGACGCGCCAGAGCCTGCTGGATCATCCGCTCCGACAACGTGTCCAGTGAACTCGTTGCCTCGTCGAGCAACAGAATTCGCGGGTTGGCAAGAATCACACGGGCTATCGATAATCGTTGTCGCTCTCCGCCAGACAGGCGATAGCCGCGCTCGCCAACTGTAGTTTCAAACCGATCAGGCAGGCCGTCGATCAGGTCGAAAATCTGCGCCGCCTTTGTCGCCGCGACCATTTCCTCCTCGGTTGCGTCGGGCTTGCCGTACACCAGGTTTTCTCGAATCGACGAGTGGAACATGAACGAGTCCTGCGAAACCACGCCGATCAACTTCGACAGGTCGGCCTGGGTCATGTCCTTCACGTTTACGCCATCAATGGTCACTGCGCCGGTATCGGCGTCGTACAGCCGGGCAAGCAGGTAGCCGACCGAGGTCTTTCCGGCCCCGCTCGGACCCACCAGCGCGGTCAGGCTGCCACTCGGCACGGCGAAATCGATGTCACGCAGGGCGAACGGAGCGTCGCCATTGGATTTCACGGATTCGTACCTGAACCCAACCGTCCGGTACGCAATTTCGCCCCTCACGGTCGCGGGGTCCATTTCGACTGGATTCACCGGGTCCTTGATCTTGGGATCAATGTCCAGATACTCGAAAATCCGGTCGAACAGGGCGATCGAACTGGATATCTCGACCCCACGGTTGAACAGTCCTGCCAGTGGAAACAGCAACCTGGTCTGAATTGCCGTAAACGCTACGATGTCGCCCAGCGTCAGGGTATTGTTGCCGCCTGTCAGGATGTATCCGCCGATCAACCATACGATCGCCGGGGCCATCGTGAAGAATGTCTGCATCACCACGAAAAATGTCTGCCCGGTCATCGCCTGGCGCAGCGATAGCACGGTCAATCTGGAGCTGTTTTCCCTGAACTGGTCAAGCTGATCGGCCTCGCGACCGAACGTCTTGGAAAGTATCACACCAGACACCGACAGGGTTTCGCCCGTACGGGATGTGAGATCTGAAAGCGTCCTCTGAGTCTCCCTGGTCAGGGCGCGCCGTTTCCGGCCAACCGAAAGCATCGCGCCGGCGAAAATTGGCACTGTTACAAGTGCGACGAGAGATAGCTCCCATGAAATCACCAGCATCGCGATTACAGACGCGATTACGATCACCGAGCTCGAAATAAGCGTGCCGAGCGTGTCGGTCAACATCAACTGTGTGCTCGCGACATCGCTCGAAATACGAGTTTGCAGATCGCCAGTTCGGGTCGACGTGAAAAATGAAAGTGGAAGTTTCTGCAGGTGCGAATAGACAGCCAGACGGAGGTCTTCCATCACCGTGAGACCGGTGCGGGTGTTCAGGTAGTTAGTGCCCAGCGACAAACCCCCGCTTATCGCAGCGATGCCGATCATCCCCCCGGTCAGCCACACAAGAAGTCGCCTGTCGGCATTAGGAATGGCAACGTCGATGATCTGCCTGATAAGAAGCGGTGCCGCGACTTGAAGCACCGCGGAAATCAGAATGATTCCCGCCACCGTTATCAGGGCAGTACGGTATGGCCGATAGAGTCGGGCAACTCTTGCCAGCGTCTTGCGGGCTATAGGGCGCTTTGGTAGATCGTCGAGACCGCCTGCAAGGTCGGCTCGAGCGCCGTGTCCGTGGACCAAACTGTGCTCCTTACCCGGCGCCGTACGGACGAAGCTTTAGCTACTGGGGACGATCACGTTCTACAACCACGATAGCAGTGGCGTATATAGCGGAAAACGGTCGGCAGTTACCGCCGACCGTTTTATCAGGTGCATGGTAGCCCCAAGGGGATTTGAACCCCTGTTTCAGCCTTGAGAGGGCCGTGTCCTGGGCCACTAGACGATGGGGCCGTGCTGGCTGCCGATCCAGGGATCGAACCTGGGTTACCAGATTCAGAGTCTACCGAACAAGTTCAGATCGACGACTAACAGCACCTAACAAGATACCGTTTTTGAGTACGAATTGCGACATGTGAAATCCAGCAGTTGAACATTTTGTGACCAAATCCGTGACCATTTTTGTGGCTGTGATTTGGGGTGTATTCAGCGATTCACCTTATTCAGGTCAAGCTGAAAGATCGGATACGGCGCACTCATGCAAGATGAGGGTATTTTTCGGATTGCCTGTTTCAATGAGGATCGAGGAGTTAACTGGACAGGAGCAGGAATGATCGAGATTAAGGATTCCCGTTGAGATTGAGCAAACCTGCCTCAGGAATTGCGTCTTGAAACAAATCCCGGATCCATGGATGGCATGTGAAGACTATTACTTGATTGTGATCTGCGATCCGTCCGAAAGCCGCCGCCGCCTTGCTCGCTCGAACGGGATCGAAATTAACAAGAACTTCATCTACGATCACAGGCAAACGTTCTTGCCTTTCCCCGAATTCTTCAACTGCAGCGAATCGCATTGCTAAATACAGTTGTTCAAGTGTGGCTCGACTCAGCTCTTCAGGTGATTTGTTCCGTCGAGATGGCCCTGATTCAGCAACCTGAAATACGGATTCACCCAGTCGACTGAATACTCGGTCATAGCGTCCATCCGTAAATTCTTTGAAGTAACCAGACGCTTTTTCCAGTATCGCCGGTTGGCGTTCTTTTTCGTATTTTTGTCGAGTCAAGTCGAGAATCGCCATGGCCATAGAGTACCGAGACCATTCGCTTGCGTGATCTTGCAGAGTTTCTACTAAAGATGCGCGGCGTGCCCGAAGTTTCGACGCATCCTCGTCGCTTTGAAGTTTGGCAATTTCCACAGTCAGTTCGCCATGACGATTATGGAAGCCGACTCGAATCTCTTCTGCATCCGTCAGTTCAGTATTGAGAGAAGAAAGTTCGGTGTTCATATTCTCCAAAGAACTGTTGGCGAGGTGTGTGTCGAGGTCCGATAACTCGTAATCAGGCCCGACAATGTGACGAAGATTGTCGGATAGATCTCGTTCCTTATCCGTC
>JADFLG010000127.1 GCA_022564545.1 Chloroflexota bacterium
TCAGGCGGGAGAAGTACCCCTCCAGCCCGTTGGTGGTGGTCGAGATGTGCGGGTCGTCGATGTAGTGGAACATGTCGGGCAGGGCACGCAGAAGCATGCTGCGGGCTCGCTTGATGTCGCTGAAGACCCGACCGGTTTCTTTGCGGGCTGCTATCTCGGCTCCGTACCGAACTTCCCAGGTTGCGACGAGGTTGAGAAATGCTTCCCGCTTCGACGCAGTATCGATTCTGGTGACCTGCAGGAAGATCTGCCGCAACCGGCGAGCGTAGGGCGTCTTCGGGGAGTTTCTGCACCAGCTCAGCCCCTGCCGCTGGATATGTACCAGGCAGCGCTGGATGACCGCATCCGGCCAGAGTATTTTGAGGGCTCTGATCACCTGTCGGTTTCCATCTACGGTGAAACTGCGTGGTTGCAGGCCCTTGTCCATCATCGGCTCGAAGAACGCCCGCAACTCTAGCTCGGAGTTCTCGCGGACGCCAAACTGCCCTCGTACCAGCGTGTGAGTTTGACCGTCCATCAATACAACGATGCTGTGAGGGCGGTGAAGGAATGTTCCGTCAAAAAGAAGGTACTGGGCAGGCTGAGGCTCCAGAGTCGGTGTGGTGGGCGTATCTGCGAGGAAGCTGTCGATCAGGCGGTACAGCCAGGGGCGACTGTGTCCGCTTTGGAGGGCGAGTTGGCGCGCCGAGTACCCCTCAACTATCCACCGTCGGAACCATTCCATCTCTTGTGTGCGCCGCACCCCGGTGTTGCGCCAACTGAACGAGTGTCGACAACTGCGGCAAAACCACCGTTGACGACCGCTGACGTAATGGCCGTTTCGCTTGGCCGCACCCCCGCAACGCAGGCAGTGTTTTTTGGGGACATAGCGACCTGATATTCAAACCGGTTCAATTATTGAACCATCATGCTACGTTTGAGCCAAACTGAAAACGAATCGCTAAAAGCACACTTAATTGAGTAATAAGCCCAGAATGACAATGCAACAACGAGACGCGTTTCGATCATGTCGACAGAACGATCAGGATTCATGTGTCCATATGCTAATCTGAACTTGTGCCGGGCACAGCAGGTAGCATGATTTCGCAACTGCATTCGCCGTCGTCGCATCTAACCCCTGCGTGAATCCCGGGTAAATTCCACGAGTCGCCGAGTTATCAATGGAACAGGTTTTTCGAGCTGTAGCTGAAGAAATTGCCTCTGGCAACGAGCTGGTTGTCGCAACTGTTGTCCGGACGTCCGGCTCCACGCCGCAGAAGCCCGGCGCCAAACTTCTCGTGCGCGCCGACGGTTCTGGTGTTGGCACGCTCGGTGGCGGGTGCGTCGAGGGCGATATCTGGTTCGCGGCGTCACAGTTGCTGAAGAGCGGCGGTCCCGCCGAAATGCGCGACTACGAGTTGAACGAGGACCTCGCGGCTCAGGACGGGCTTGTCTGCGGCGGGACAATGTATTTCCTGATTGACCCGATTCGTGGAGGGAGCGAACCGACCGGGGACCATGATTTCAACGACGAAGTAATTGCTGCGTACGATGGCGGTGCGCCGGTTGCCGTGGCAACCTTGATGAAGGTGCCCGAGGGCTCCGGCCATTCAGTCGGTTCGCGACTACTGGTCCGAGAGAACAGCTCCACTGCCGGCTCTCTCGGTGATGAGAAGCTCGACGCCCGTGCGGTCGTAGAGGCCCGGAAGCTGATGGCTATGGGCAAGAACGACTATATTGTGGCCGCTTCGGGAGCGGAGTTTTTCATCGAGGCGTACACGACCCCTCCTACACTTGTGCTCGCAGGTGGTGGGCACGTTTCGAAGGCGATATCGCGCATTGCCGAAACTCTCGGGTTCCGTATTTTCATAATCGACGACCGGGAAGAGTTCTCGAACCCCGATCGGTTCCCAGAAGCCGAGCAGACCGTCGTTTCCGACTACGGCTCTGCATTCGAAAAGCTCCCCATAGGAACCAACTCGTTCATTGTGATCGCTACTCGCGGGCACCGCTTTGACGCTTCAGCAACCGCAGCCGCAATGCGGACACCTGCCAGCTACGTCGGGTTACTCGGCTCGAGGCGCAAGACGATACTGATCTTCGAAGAGCTGTTCGCACAGGGGTTCACGATGGAGCAAGTCCAGAGCGTCCGGTCGCCAATAGGACTCGGCATTTCCGCCCGGACTCCCGAAGAAATAGCACTGTCAATCATGGCCGAGATCGTTGCGTTCCGGCTCGGTGGCGATGGTGGCACGCTGAAGCTTGACGACCGCCTGGTTCAAAAGGCCGCCAAAAAAGGCAGGGCCCGCCTCGCGGCTGCCGAAGCCGTTGAGTCGACGCCGGCCAGCGCGGACTAAAGGCGGAACAGGCCGGTGTCGTACAACGCGGTAGGGGTGCTCCTCGCTGCCGGCGAGTCGAGTCGCATGGGCCGCCCGAAGCCGCTCCTGCCATGGCGCGGGACGACTCTGGTCGAGTACCAGATGAACTCGTTGCTCCAGGGCGGCTGCGATCAGGTTATCGTGGTGACCGGCAAGTACGATGCCGAGATGTCCCCGCTGCTTGATGACCGGACCGGCGTCGTCAGGGCCTACAACCCGGACTACGCCGACGGCAAGGCAACGTCGGTGCGGGCCGGAATCTGTGAAGTCCCTGATGGCGTTCACTCGATCGTGCTGCTGGCCGTAGACCAGCCCCGGCCCGCCTGGGTGATCGAACGTGTCCTAAAAGTGCACACCGATTTTGGCGCCGAGGTGACATCGCCGGGGTACGACGGGCATGGCGGCCACCCGCTGGTGTTCGATTCGTCGATGCGATCCGAACTTGCCGCGGTCACGGAAGAAGGCGAGGGCGTAAGGGCGATTTTCAAGAGACCTGACCTGAACCATCACAGGGTCGAGTTTGAGTCGGCTATCGTGCGCCTCGACATCAACACGCCGGAAGCCTACGAAAAAGCACTGGCCACTTTCGCCGAGCTTGCGCGGCAATACGGTTAGCATGAGACACCATGCCCACACCTGTTCCAGAAAAACGCTGGGTGAAGATCGTTTTCTATCCTGCCGCGACATTTTTCGGAGGAGGCGCCCTCATCGTATGGGTGCTCATGCATCTCGTGGCGTTGGATTTCGCCTGTCGCTGCTCGCCCATACCATTTCCAGACTGGGGACTCAGCGCCAGAATCTTTGGGGCGATCGTGGTCGGGGCACCGCTGCTGCTGACAGACTGGTTCGTGTGGTGGAAGTGGCGCGACCACCGGCGGAAAGAAAAATGGGCTGCTGCCTACGCAGAAAAGCACGCTCCGTGGTACGCCAGAAAAGGCAGCGAACGACCTGCCGGACCCATCAAAAACAAGTGGTATGACGAATAACGACCTGGCACCTTCCGGCAAACCACTCGACGATGCACGGCAGTTCCTTCAGTCCACGGGCACCGATGGCTGGCTGACCCGGGATTACCGCTATACGAACCCCGTATTCGAAGCTGCACTGGGCAGGTACGTAGAACACCTGACGCGACCCGTCTGGCTCTGGATTCCGTCGGATGGCGAACCCGAGCTGCTGGCACACGAAGTCGATACGGGGCGCTTTCCTGCCGGCTCGCCTGCGATATCTGCCTACAGCAGCCGACAGCAGATGGTCGAATCCCTGAAATTACTACTCGACGGGGTAGCCAGTGTCGCAATGGAATACTCGCCAATGTACGAGTTGCCGCGGGTGGGGCGCGTCGATGCCGGGACGATCGAGTTGGTGCGGTCATTGGGTGTCGAGGTCGTGCCGTCGGGCGACGTGATCCAGTACGCGACCGAACGCTGGACGCCCGATCAGTTGCAGTCGCACTTCTTCGCGGTCGAAGCGCTCGATCGAATCGTAAAACAGACGTTCCAGTACGTTGGAGAGAACATCAGGTGGGCGCTGACTGAGCATGACATCGCCGAGCACATTCGTGGCAAATTTGACCGTGCTGGACTTGAGTTTGATGACGGACCGGTCGTGGCTTTCAACGAACATTCGTCTGACCCGCACTACGACCCCCGGCCCGGTGAGGCGGCAGTCATTCGTCGTGAGGGCTGGTTGCTGATCGATCTCTGGGCGCGTAAAAAGCCGTCGCAGCCGGGTGAGCGAAACATTTCGGCCGATATCACCTGGACCGCAAAGCTCGGGGAGCCTCCGAACGAGAAGCAGCAGGAGGTTTTCGACGTGGTGATCGAAGCCCGCGATGCTGCTTTCGACCTGCTCGAAACGCGGGTTTTAGAGGGCGACAACCCGCAGGGCTGGGAGATCGACCGCGCCGCTCGCGACGTGATCGAAAAGGCCGGGTATGGCGATTATTTCGTGCACCGGCTGGGCCATTCGCTGGGATACGAGGCCCACTCGAACGGTGTGAACCTCGATGACTGGGAGACGCACGATACACGCACGGTCATCAATGGCGTTGGCGTGACGATCGAGCCGGGCATCTACCTGCCCGAGTTCGGCGTGCGCTCAGAGATCAACGTGTACATGGGCGAGGACGGCCCCGAGATCACCGGCGACCGGCAAACCGGGATCGTGCAGGTCGAGACCGGTTAACGAACTCAGTCCTCCCTCCCTCGCAGGGAGGACTGAGTTAGATGGTGGGTCAGACGTGCCATTGCCACCAAACGTACCTGTGGTCGAATGCACCACACCCTGACCCTATCCATCGCAGGGAGAGGAAATCATCTGCGCCCTCAGATGAACACCTCGACGTCCAGTTGTACCGCCCGGCGTCGTAACTCATCGTATTGACTGTTCTCGACCGGCACGCCGTTGGCTGTGCGGTCTTCTGCGGCATCGGCCTCGGGGTCGCCGGCAACCAGGACGCCATCTGCTCCCGGGAGAGCTGGCGTTGCGTGCAGTTCGCGGATCATGTCGTCCATCATCGCCTTGAAGTCGTCGACATCACGGAATTTCGAAATGTCGATCGCCATGGTCCAGGTCATGTTCTCGCCAGTCGCCAGCTGTGAGCTAAAGCCACCGCCCGACAGCACTCCACAGAGGATGTCGACCATCACACTGAGCCCGTAACCCTTGTGAGACCCCTGTTCACGCGTGCCACCCAGCGGATTCATCGTCCAGTGATCGCCCATGCCGCCAGGCGGTTCGGTAATTGCTTCGCCCTCGGCAGTAATGGCCCAGCCCTCGGGAATCGGCACTCCCAGTCGTCTTGCAAGAGCGATCTTGCCGCTGGCGACGGTGCTCGTCGCCATGTCGAGGACGAAATCTCGTTCTTCGCCTGCAGGAGCCGCAAATGCTATCGGGTTGGTGCCCAGCATCGAACGAGCGCCGAGCGCAGGGCGCACAGCCGGAACGGCGTTCGTCATGGCGATGCCAATCATGTCGTGCTCAAGCGCCATCATCGCGTAATAGCCGGCCATGCCGATGTGGTGACCATCACGAATCGTGGTCATGCCAAGACCTGTTTTGCCAGCTTTTTCGATAGATATTTCCATGCCACGGTGGGCGCCTATGAAGCCGATTCCGTTTCCACAACTCAATAATGCAGTGGTGCCGGTTTCGCTAATCACCTCGACGGTCTGAGGCACCGTGTACGTGCCGTTCTCAATCAACCGCGAGTACCCGGCAGCGTTGCCCACTCCATGCGTATCGACCCCGCGCAGGCTCGCCGAAACGAGAATCTTCGCCGTGATCTCGGCGTGATCCACTGGCGTTCCAACACCCTGGAGAATGGCCGACACCTGCTTATGGAGATCGGCGGCGGGAATTCGAACCGAGTTTGTTTCGTTGAGTTTCAGTCTTTCAAGCGCCACAAACATTTCTCGCAGTTTCTTGTTTGCTCCACAGTGGTCGGCGGGTATTCCGGCGGGAGTTTACGCCCGAAATGCTGCGAAATGTGTCGTGCGAGGAGCATGCCCTGTACTTGTCGAAAGGTTCGGCGACCCATTCGACCCTTCGACCCGTTCGACGGGCTCAGGGCGGGCAGGTTCAGGGCGGGCGTGGCAATCGTTATCAAGTCGAACGGGATCCCCACGTCAGCCGAGGGCTTCTTCGGGATCACCGCAAATCTGCCTCCTTTTCAGGGAGGCCGGTGCGCTTTGGGCTCGAGGGTGGGTCGACGTGCTCACGCGATCAATCTTTACATCCGAAGCCTTCACCCACACCTCAGCCCTCTCCCTCTGAGGACAGGGGAATTGTCAGGTGCCCGGTATCTTCCGTAAGTTGACACTTACGTAAGTTTATGCTTACATAAGTGTCATGGAAGCCGCACTCAAAGCAATGTCAGACCCGACACGACGCGAAATCCTTCGTCTTGTGCAGAACGAAGAGATGCCAGCTGGCGCTATCGCATCAAACTTTCCTGTAAGCAGGCCGGCCATCTCGCAGCACCTGGCGGTGTTGAAGACGGCCGGTCTTATCGACGAACGGCGGTCAGGCGCAAAGCGTCTGTACCGGACAAGGGTGGCGGGAATGGCAGAACTGAAAGCGTTCCTGGAGATGTTCTGGGACGTACGACTCGAGCGACTCAAGGCTGCTGTTGAGGCAGAAAACGAAAAAGAGGAAACCAGCGATGACGACGAGCAAAACTGAAGCGACCAGCCTTGTGAGGCAGGTGAGCATCGACGCCCCGGCGGCGACGGTGTTCAAGTACCTGACAGATCCATCGCTGATGACTAAATGGATGGGCCAGAAAGTCATCTTTGAGCCGTTTGAGGGCGGCGAGTACCGGGTCGAAATCAGCGACACGATTGTGGCGGGTGGCAAGGTCGTCGAGGTCGAGCAGGACCGCAGGGTCGTGTACACGTTCGGCTGGGAGGGCGACGAAAACCCGGTGACGGTCGGGTCGTCAAGGGTTGAAATTACCCTTGAAGAGAAAGACGGTTCGACACTGGTCGTACTTTCACACACCGAGATTGCCGGCGCGGTTGCCGAGCACGGCGGAGGCTGGGAGCACTACCTGGCGAGACTGTCCATCGCCGCTACCGGCGGTGATCCGGGACCGGACCCGATGGCTCAAAAGACCGCTGACAACTAACAAACACCAATCCCTGGATCCTGCTCTCTGAAGCTGATGGACCGGGTGAAAACAGCAAGAAAGAAGAACAAAATGCCACGATTCATAGATGTACACCGAGACATGCCCGAAATGCCCGCTGAAATGGTCCAGGAAATTAAGGACCGGATTGCAAGCGGTGCGAAAGACGAGTTCGGCGCCGTAGCGGTCGACGTGCTCGCCGGAAACGACGGCACCGCGTTCTGCATAAGCGACGCACCAGATGCTGCTTCAGTGGTCAGCTCACACACATCGAAGGGCGTGCCCCTGGATGCTGGCGACGTGCACGAGGTAGTGAGCATGGGCGGCAAGCAACTCGTCTGATCCGCGGCTGCGCACACAGTAAAAGCCGGGTCGATTATGATCCGGCTTTTGTTGTTAAATCGTGACCACGAATTCAGGCGCGCGGTCAAACATATATGCACAAAATCGTGATATTGAATGCACAGGTATCATTGGAAGTCGATATGTCACGACTTCGCAGTTCTTCGATACTGCATGGCCATCCCACTTTTTTTACAAAACACCATTGCATTTATCTGGGATTTCGATGAAACGTTGATTCCTGGTTACATGCAGGCCCCACTCTTCGAAAAATACGAAGTGGACGGAGGCACGTTCTGGAAAGAAGTAAATGCACTCCCCGAGTTTTACAAGAAAACAGGCAACGAACACGTTTCTGCTGACACGATGTATTTAAACCACATACTCAGTTATGTACGAGCTGGGCGATTCTCAGGCCTAACAAATGACATCCTCCAAGATCTTGGAAAAGAACTGAAATTCTTCCCTGGCATGCCGGATCTGATGGAGCGGTTAACAACCAGAGTGTCGGACAACACGGCGTACGCAAAACATGACATATCTGTCGAGAAGTACGTCGT